>NZ_SJFM01000149.1:0-708 GCF_029478545.1 Vibrio sp. 1180_3 | reverse complement strand
CCATCAGCAATGGTGGCAGCGCAAGCACAGTGACGCTGAGCCTGAATGAAGACGGCGAGATAAGCGACAGCAACTACAGCTACAACAATGGCACCATCACGTGGACAGAAACCGTGGCCGAGGGCGCGAGCATCAAAGTGGATGCGACGCAGACCGACCGCGACGGCAACGTGTCGAAGGAAGGCAGCGACAACGCGACCGTTGATACGGTGTTCATCAATGACGGTGACTACGCACCAAGCGTGAGCATCGTGGATGACAACAATCCAGACGATGGCGTGATCAACAAAGCCGAGCTGGGTAACGACAACGTTCAGGTGAGCGTATCGGTGAACGGTGCAGAGCTTGCGGAAGGTGGTTCAGTGAACCTGACCATCACCAATGGTGGCGTCGAGAGCACAGTGACGTTGAGCCTGAACGACGAAGGCAAGCTGGTCGATGCGGCTGGCACAGAATACACGTACGCGAATGGCACCATCACCTGGACAGAAACCGTGGCCGAGGGCGCGAGCATCAAAGTGGATGCGACGCAGACCGACCGCGACGGCAACGTATCGAAGGAAGGCAGCGACAACGCGACGGTTGATACGGTGTTCATCAATGACGGTGACTACGCACCGCTCGTGACCATCGTGGATGACCGCAATCCAGATGATGGCGTGATCAACAAAGACGAGCTGGGTAATGACCAGGTTCAAGTGAAGGTTG
>NZ_SJFM01000148.1:0-752 GCF_029478545.1 Vibrio sp. 1180_3 | reverse complement strand
GGCGTTAGGCTATTCAGAGGATACGATGACAGATTTAAAAAATAATGAGCAATATTTCGACGTTTCTTTTGAGAAGCTTTCCTCACCTGATGAGAAATATAGCGACGTCGAGTTTGAAGATTGCCAATTCTCCGACTGCGATTTTTCAGCGGTTAAATTCCAGAAATGTAAGTTTACAAACTGCACATTTGAACGCTGCAATTTGAGTTTGGTGGATTTTACAAACTCAAAGCTCTTTGAGCTTAAATTTCAAGACAGTAAGTTAGTTGGCGTTGATTGGACGAAAGCGACATGGCCAGTTTATCACTCAGACTTTGAGCTAAGTTTTAAGCGTTGTATTTTAAATGACTCGTCTTTCTTTGGCCTGACCTTAAATGAATTGGTTTTGGATGAATGTAAGTTGCATGATGTTGATTTCCGTGAAGGTAACTTTGCAGGTTCAATAATGATTTATAGTGATTTTAGCCACAGTTTATTTATGAGAACAAATTTGCAAGGGGTTGATTTCAGTGAATCAACAGCATACTCAATTGACGTACTAGAAAATAACGTTAAAAAGGCTAAGTTTTCACGATATGAAGCGTTGAGCTTATTAGAAAGCTTAGGTATTGAATTGGTGGATTAATAGCCTAACAAGGCATTTAAGACGGATTCCCAACGCTCGGCATTTTCGGTTCGCTTCGGCTTAAGTGTTTACGGTACAATACGTTAGGTGCAGTGGTCTGCGTTGCTCACCACTTAATGCGGCGTTA
>NZ_SJFM01000147.1:0-761 GCF_029478545.1 Vibrio sp. 1180_3 | reverse complement strand
CTGTGCTTCAAAGGAAGTGCTGGAGAACGATATTAAACCGTTGATTGCTGATTTCTTAGCAGAAAGAGGCTTAACACTCTCCGAAGAGAAAACGCACATTACCCATATCAGCCGTGGTTTTGACTTCTTAGGCTTTAATCATAGGAAGTACAAAGGGAAATTGCTCATTAAACCGAGCAAATCCAACACACTGCTGTTCTTGAGTAACTTGCGTGAACTCATCAAAAAGCACGCAACTATCCCCGTTAACGATTTAATCAAGTTGGTAAATCCGAAACTCAGGGGCTGGTCGAATTACTATCGACACTGTGTAGCTAAACAGGTATTCGGATATGTAGGTCACAAGCTATTCCATGCGTTATGGCACTGGGCTAAAAGGCGTCATCCAACAAAGTCTAGAACTTGGGTCGCTCTTAAATACTTCATCAACCGTCAAGGTCAATGGCAATTTCACGGTTGGAAGAAGATCATGAATATGGATTGTCAGTTCAATCTGTTTCAAATAGCCAAAGTGCCGATAGAGAGACATGTGAAAATCAGGAGTGCCGCTACACCTTTTGATCCTCAACACCAAGAATACTTGGCAAAGAGAAAGTCAAAGAGGCAAAGTCGCAACTCTTGGCATGAGCCTGCTCTCACTGCTTTGTAAGTTGCTGGGTGCCAACTGGTGCCTTCGTGAAGGCTTGAGCCTAGTGCGGTGAAAGTTGCACGCTGGGTTCTTAGAGGGGCGACACTTGGTAACAGGTGTCGTCTACTCGACA
>NZ_SJFM01000146.1:0-790 GCF_029478545.1 Vibrio sp. 1180_3 | reverse complement strand
ATTCACATAACAAGCAATTCAAGTGGATTCTCAACGCGTGGCAGTTTTACTATGCGTTGAGTAAAGTGTTTTATGGTGCAATGCAGCGGCTTGGCCAGTGCGTTGTTCACCACTTAATTGGGCGTTATATGCTTTATCGATTCAGGAGAAGAAATGGATATTTTAGTAGAACAAGAAATCGAACTTCACCAGTATGAGATACGAAAAAATAGAGCTGATATTGAACGCCTAATTCACCCGAGTTTTACTGAGGTTGGTAAATCAGGTAACAGTTTTAACTCTGACTCGATAATCGAAATGATGAGTTCAGAAAAGCCTTCGGATTTGCATGTTCATTCGCAAAAATACGAATGTATTCAACTTGAACCGTCAGTTCAGCTTCTTAAATATGAATCAGCTTTAGTCAAAGAATCTGGTGAAGTAAGCGATTATGCTAAACGTTGTTCTATTTGGGCATTTACTGGTAGCTGTTGGCAGTTGAAGTATCATCAAGGGACGCCATGTGCGGCTTTTGAATTGATATAAAACTAGGCTTGGTGGTCAGGCATATAACAAAGCGTTCAAGAGGGACTTGGCACGCGTGGCATTTTCAATTTGCGTTGGGTTTAGTGGTTAAGGCGCTATGCAGCAACTTTTGTATTGCGTGCCTGCGCCCCTTAACGCGGCGTTAGCTGGGGTTAAGAAAAACGGTGAATTTAAGGTGGAAAGGCTTTGGGTTTTCTAGCTACACACCGGACAAATCTCAGCTTCTCAACTATCTCGCCAGTGGCACTTTTCGGGAAGTGTTTGA
>NZ_SJFM01000145.1:0-793 GCF_029478545.1 Vibrio sp. 1180_3 | reverse complement strand
TGTCCATATCTTGGAATGCTTCGAAAGGAGAGCATGCTGCAATACCAATAAGCAAAAGCGAACTTAAAGTTAATTTCAAAACTGTCATTGAAGATCCTAAGGAAATTTTGCCTAACGCTGCGTTAAGTGGTGAGCAACGCGACCACAATCCTAAACCATTGCGCCTTAAACACAAAACTCAACCTAGAGCCGAACCTCCCAAGCGTTGGGAATCCGTCTTAAACGCCTAGTTAGCTGCTGCACTTTCGCCAGCGAATTACGACAAAATGCCTAATTTTAAACACATTATTGCTTTCAAACGGCAAAGTAAAACGGACAGCTGTGAAATTAAAACCTCATCCACGAAATGCGCTTGGCAAAGAAGAAATGACCGAGGAAATCCTCATTCCTGAGCATGGTAATTTGCAAAGAATTCTATCGGAAAAGCCAACGACAGAGCACACGAAACGAATTTAAGAATGCATAAATTTCAACACCAAAGAAGCCGCGCCAACGAACTTAACAAACACAAAATTTCCCGTAAGCAGACTTCGTTAAGTTCAAACACTCCCCGAAAAGTGCCACTGGCGAGATAGTTGAGAAACTGAGATTTGTCCGGTGTGTAGCTAGAAAACCCAAAGCCTTTCCACCCTAAATTCACCGTTTTTCTTAACCCAAGCTAACGCCGCGTTAAGTGGTGAGCAACGCGACCACAATCCTAAACCATTGCGCCTTAAACACAAAACTCAACCTAGAATCGAAACTCCCAAGCGTTGGGAATCCGTCTTAAACGCCTAGTTAGCTGCTGCACTTT
>NZ_SJFM01000144.1:0-809 GCF_029478545.1 Vibrio sp. 1180_3 | reverse complement strand
GATCAATCTCAGGTTGTTCACGAATCCATTTCGACCAAGCCAACTTGCCGAAAACACGAAACGAATTCTCAATGAAATCGTAGCTTGGACCCTAAAAACTGACCAAACACATAACGCCCAATTAAGGGGTGAGCAACGCTACCACCCAAACTAAAGCATTGTACCGTAACCACTAAAATTGAAGTAGAAGCAAAAATGCCAAGCGTTGGGAATCCCTCTTAAATTGTTTGTTATGAGTATTTTGGTTTCCGCCGCCTTTTCCTTTGTTCCAACCAGAGCTCATATTTTCCTTTAAATAAAACCTTGAGCTCTTGATTTGATAAAGGCTTCATTTTGTCAAAGTCAGCTGGTGGCACACCAACTAATTTTTCATCCCAACTTTTAGGATAGTCCTCGTTAGAGATACTAAAGCCAGCCCCACGTACTTTTGAAAAGCCTTTTAATTTGGCAATACGCAAAGTGCATTGAGTTTCAACCAGTTCGGATTTCCACTTAGTTTTTGGGAGTATTTCACTACAATGGACAACTTTAATTGGCTTATGTTTTTTCGTCCAAGCTGAGCCAACCTTGTCGCCCATTTTAAAATGAGTCCAAAGCCTCAAGCCAATGTCTTCAGCGATGCCAACGTAATAATTTTGATTTTCTAGTTCTAAAACATAAACGTACATACTGATGAATACTCATAACGCCCAATTAAGTGGTGAACAACGCACTGGCCAAGCCACTGCATTGCACCGTAAAACACTTTACCTAACGCATAGTAAAACTGCCACGCGTTGAGAATCCACTTGAATTGCTTGTTATGTGAA
>NZ_SJFM01000143.1:0-825 GCF_029478545.1 Vibrio sp. 1180_3 | reverse complement strand
ACCAACATTTTGATTGTTTTCTTAATCAAATTTAGTGTAACTTTATGTTTATCTTATTGAATTTGCATAACAAAGCATTTAAGACGGATTCGCAACGCTTGGCGGTTTTAGTGTAAATTCAGTTTTTGTGTTTTAAGTGGTTTGTCGAGGCGTTGGTGTTTAGCGTCGCTCACCACTTAATGCGGCGTTATGGCGCAAGGCATGCCAACACACATTTATAGGAATGATTATGAATAAAATGGAACTTGTTCGCTCACTATTGGTTGAAAAGGGCATTAGTAGTCGTTTAGCTAAACCTTATCCATATCTATTCTACAAATTGGCTCGTTTAAACATGAAGCCAAGGGTATTTGAAAGTCCGTTGAAACTATTTGTCCTTCAATCAGTTTTTGGCGCTGTTTTTTGGGGTGGGTTCATGTGGTTCTTCATTTGGCAATTTCAGGGTTTTTCTGTTTCTCAGGTGTATGCGTCTTTGTTTTTTGGTGTGTTTACCGGTCTGTTTCTTGCGATTGATGTCGCGAGGGGGCGTCAGAAGCATGGGTTAACTAATTTGGATAGTTGGCTTAAAGAAAATAACGTAGAGTAGCGCCATAACAAGCAATTTAAGAGGGATTCACAACGCCTGGCATTTTTGCTTCTACTTCAAATTTAGTGTTTATGGCACAATGCTTTAGGGTTGGTAAAGGCGTTGTTCACCCCTTAATTGGGCGTTAGCTGGGGTTAAGAAAAGCTGTGAATTTAGGGTGGAAAGGCTTTGGGTTTTCTAGCTACACACTGGACAAATCTCAGCTTCTCAACTATCTCGCCAGTGGCACTTTTCGGGAA
>NZ_SJFM01000142.1:0-841 GCF_029478545.1 Vibrio sp. 1180_3 | reverse complement strand
CGTATTATCTTGCTATATAGCTGCATGACATGAAAACGGTCAAAGACGATATCTGCATTGGGTAGATGCTCTGTGACCGCTTTTATGTAGGAATCGCCCATATCCATAGCTACAGCTTTAATTTGTTCAGCGGTTGCTCGAGATAACTGCGTTAAAAAACGACTTAATGTATCGCTTGTCCTTCCATGTTCAACCCATATCAAGCGACCTGTATTCATATCGTAAACCACCGTCATATAATCATGCCCTTTAGCTCTAGCGACTTCATCAACACCGATATGAGTCAATCCAGTAAGCAGCGCCGGGTCACTGGGAGGCAACGTCCGATTCAATAACGCTTTATCGATATTTTTGACGGTTTCCCATCGCAAACCAAAATGTTTTGCTATTACGCTAATCGGCATATGACGGCATAACCCGCTAATCTGGTGACAGAAGCGTTTTGAGTATCGAACACCTTTCTCAACAAATTCACTTTCCTCAATAAGTCGAACGCCGTCAGTATTTCTGGTTTGAGCTAATTCAATATGAACACGACATTGGAGACCACTAATCGGTAAGTCATGAATAATTCGAGTGAGATAGGTATTAACTGTACTCCGCTGTAGGGAGTTTGGCGTTTTGACTGAAAATCGACGGTCTCTACGGCAGAAAACATCAATAGACTGAGAATGAGTATCGAGTTTAACAGAGCGAATAACCTGTCCATCGATACGTAAAAGACCAGAAATAGAATAAGTCAAAATACAGCTCTAACATACCAACTATAAATATATTAATAATCAGTATGATAGAGATTGATGTACATGGGAATCAGACTCATCAAAGCGGAGAAGAGCCC
>NZ_SJFM01000141.1:0-855 GCF_029478545.1 Vibrio sp. 1180_3 | reverse complement strand
ACACACTCACCCACGTTGAACTTGTCGATCCAGAAGATGTAGGTCGGTTCACTAAATTGAATGTTACAGCTGACTTTCAAGTAGGCTCTGAATACGTTGTTGAGCATGACCATTCATGGGCTAAACTCTTCCTAGGAGCAAAGAGAGCACACTCTTTGATGAACCTGAAAGCTATCTTTGATACAGGGGCTAATCTTACACTCAGTAGTGACTGGAATGTCCATGAGTTAAATCCGCTCGTAGGCATAGCTAACAGTATAAGAATGGGGAATACAGGGCTACCCAATGTTGAGGCTGCTATTGATGCATACACCATCAACGCTGCGGTTAGCTTAGGGATACAAGATATTACAGGCTCTGTTGAGGTAGGGAAATCAGCAGATTTTGCTATCTTAGATAGAGATATTACCCGCTTGTCTCCCGACGACATAGCAGATACTGAAATCTTAATGACTGTCTTGCAAGGTGATATCGTATTCGACGCCGAAGAATAGATAACTAGGTACAGGGTTCGCCCTGTACTATTTTTAAGGGGGGTTAACAGTGCAGAAAAAGCGCTTTTATATTGAAGTCGCCGTAAGACAGTTTGCACTTCTGCTATTTATCGTACCATTTTTGTTTCGTTGTACATTTGATAGCATGCGGCAGATGGAGCAGGGAAACCAAAGCGCGATATTGACGGCCATCGGGCTTTTAATGGCCGCTGGTATCATTGGTGTATTTGAAGCGACCTATCAGAAAACTCTACTCTCTAACGTACTGCAGCGTTCACTTGCTCATTTAACCAAGTTGTTATTATTTATTGGTATTTCTGAGATAATCATTTTAGCCATTGCCGCAATTGGAATTACCTCA
>NZ_SJFM01000140.1:0-869 GCF_029478545.1 Vibrio sp. 1180_3 | reverse complement strand
TCACTGCTTTGTAAGTTGCTGGGTGCCAACTGGTGCCTTCGTGAAGGCTTGAGCCTAGTGCGGTGAAAGTTGCACGCTGGGTTCTTAGAGGGGCGACACTTGGTAACAGGTGTCGTCTACTCGACATAACTGCGTTAGCGCTGTCCGTCTAACGTTCATCATAAGGTTCGTTTTTTAGCACACCAATTTCTCGATTTTTGTGGATGAAAAAATTGTTAGCCGCGGGGGTATGTATTTAGGTGGAACGTGATCTTATCTCCGAGTGGTGAAGATAAGACCATAATTTGGGTATCAGACTAATTGTACTCGTGTGCCATATTTCTCGCCATGCGATGCCTTTGACTCGTATTTCGAAAAAATTATTCAGTACGTTTATTTAGCAAGATTTTCCAGCATAGTTTTAGTTACTAGGGTGATTCCTTTTTTTGTAACACGAAAACCATTGGCTTCATCCTGTTCCTTATCATAACCAATGCTCAAACCGGCCGGGATACAACAATAACTATCAAGGATAACTCGCTTCAGTTTAGCGTGTTCACCAACTTGACTGCCAGGCAACAGTACTGACTCTTCAATAAGACTGTATGAGTGGGCATGGACACTTGAATACAACAATGATTTTCTAATAGTTGAACCAGAAATAATGCACCCTCCAGAAACCGTTGAATCTACGGCCATACCACGGCGTTCATCGTTATCAAAAATGAATTTAGCAGGTGGAAGCTGTTCTTGATATGTCCAAATCGGCCAGTCTTTATCATAAAGGTCAAGTTGTGGTTTAGGTGTAACAAGTTCCATATTGGCTTCCCAAAATGAGTCAAGTGTACCCACGTCACGCCAGTAGGGCTGATTTTCACTGTCTGGATCTT
>NZ_SJFM01000013.1:0-123116 GCF_029478545.1 Vibrio sp. 1180_3 | reverse complement strand
CGAAGGCGTCTTAATTGACTTAGCGGCTTCGCGAGCGAAGGCTTCTAAAGCTTTCTTGTCCATATTGCTTATCCTTAGCCATGACTGGCTTAATTATAAGCAGATACACAATTTAAATTACAGGCTCGCTCCTGCTCCTTCTCCAGCTTCTGCTGACGCAGAGTTTTGAGTTTGCTAATCGTCTGTTTTTTCTAATCGATGAATTTTATTTGCAGATTTAAGTTCTGCAACTTGATATTGATACTGCTGAATCATCAAAGCCAGTTGGTTATGCTGACTGGCCATTTCACTTAACTTCTCTTTATAATCTTCAGCTTGCTTGTAGTACTTTTCTTTCAATCGTTTTTCATTTGCTAAGCGCTCCCTAAGGTTTGCGATTTTTTCTTCATAGAGGTTCTGTTTTCTAGCTTTTGGTGAGTTCTGAATCGCCGCCTCTTTTATCGTCGAGACGATGTCTTTGTAGTAATATGCGGACCCATCACCTAACCCTGCTTCTTCTTCTACGGCTTTGACAGAAATTTTTCTATTTGGATCTATGCGTTCGGTTTGCCTACTTAGAATACGCTTTAGCGCATTTTCAAGCTCAACCCTCGTAATTTGGGACTTGCTCATACTGGTCGCTTCCTATGTCGAACTTTTCGAATGGAATTTTAAATCGGTGCAGTACTTTTTCTGCCGCTCTAATCTGTGTTATGAAATGAGAATACATCGAACTTGTTAATGTGCCGATAGCGTCCATATCTTTAACTTGTTGAGAGACCCAGGCATGACGCTTTTGCCAACTTTCAACTTGCTCTTGACCAATTAGTTGGTTTTCACAATTCATGCAGTTAGCAGGTGAGCTAATCTTATGCATCTGACACTCATACCCAGCCATACAATACGAGTGTAGGGTACCAACTAAAGTTAAGCGACCAGCTTTAACATGTTCATTGACTGCATCCCAAGTTCGGTATTTCTTATGCAGTGAAAGCCGGTTTTTGTTTATAGAGCCGGCCATGTTCCCCATGAGATTGTTTGATTCCTTTTCTTCATACCACTGATGAATTTTTTGAGTTGTTGATTCCTGAATGACATCGTTTAAAAAAGATTGGAGTTCAGTATCAATTTGTAATGCCTTAATCTTGCTTGCAAGTCCTCCTTCCCCATACCATTCAGAAGTTGGAAGATCTAAGTGTTTGAATTGTTGTTTTATAGCAATGTCATGACACAAGTTGTGTCTTTTGGAAAAAACGGCAAATGTTCGGCGAAGTTGATGGGTCGTCAGTGGCCATACGCAACCTTCAGCAATCCTTTCGTCAGCGTGATTTGGCTCTCTATTGGGGTTGATAACTTCAAACTCTATCAAGTCTTGAGCTGTAATCACGGCGCCAGCATCCTTACACAATCTGTTGAAATGGGTACGCATATTACCGTCTTGACGAATGATTGGCTTTTGAGCCTTTCTTCCTTGCCCTAACCATAAGCAGCTTGAGTCGTGGTTACTCATTGGGTCATCATCTTCTAGCAGCTGAATTCTCATATAGCGAGAAATAGCTTCTGCTAGCTCGACTGCTTTTTTTGCTAGGGGGGTCGTCACCCATTCGGCACTCTTCCCCGCACCTTGACTAAATTTATGCTGCTCGGACTGGAGCACGCTATAAGTACGCCCATATACTTCTTTTTCTTTATAACTGTTTGAGTGAAGGCAAAATAGCTCTGAACGGCGCATTCCTGTAAGTGCACCGCATACAATGTAGCAAGCAGTTTGTAATTCTATTACTTTTCCTTGAACTTTAACGGCGTGTCTTGGCAGCAATTGTGCGAGCTCTGAGTTTTCTAAGTGAGCTTGAAATATGCTTCGATAGCTAAAAGGCTGATGCTTATTAACTTCTACTCGATAATCTGGAGAATCTTTGTCTAGCCAGTGCCAAGTACCGATCTTAATTTTGTCATCAACCCTTCTCTTGCCTTCTTCGTAGTTTTGCCTCATATCATGTAATAGTTCATGCAAGGCCTCTTTGTGTGGGTGGTACTTTTCGACCAATCCAAAGCAATGGCTATAAATTTTTTCCATTAGACGAGTAGGTATAGCGTAAAATTGATTTTTACACTCTAACCTAGCTTTTCCTGTTATCTCTCTGGAAAAGGTGGTTTGTGTGTAACCTTCTGGAATTATGAGGTTTATTGGTAAGTATCTAGCTATTTTTTCTGCGTGCATTAGGGCGTTGAACAAGCCTTCTACTTGACCAACGCTATAACTTTGGTTTCGAACGAATATGCAAAATTGACTAAAAACCAAATTGGATGTTAGTGCCTCGATAGAGGCATAGCCTTCACTATCTAGAAACTTATATACGATACATAATTTTGAATAACGAGCGATGAGAGTCGAGGGTTTTATTACAGCGCCTTTTCTATGGTGGCCAGCGATATACAACCATGAAAAACAAATTAGCTTCATCTCTCGAGCCAAATCGTCATCGTCTATTTTTGAGAACACGATACTTTTTTTGTAGGTGATTCTCGCGTCAACATAAGCTTGAAAGTTCCACTCCTCGTCTCCCATTTGACTTCTAGTTGAGCCATCATAATTTTTGGTGACAGTGATCTTATCTAAGTCTCTGTATTTCTTGTCTGCATAGAGTTGAATGATTCTTTTGTATTCAGAGATGTTTTCTTGCAAGATATTTTTTGGTAGCTCAAAAAGTGGTGTCATGGGGTGTCCTCCTAAAAATCAATATTGATACCATCGGGCCAAATAGGATGACGGCCTTCATTTTGAAGCTTTTTCTCAGCTAGTCTTTTGACTTTAGGGTGAATTGTGAAGATTACGCGATTAATTGATTCTAGAAGATCGGAGTAATTATTAGAGAAATGCTGCTCGTTTAAATGATAAACCTTTGAGTCCTTGATTGATTCTCGATAACTTAACAGGCACCAGATATCTTCAACACTTTCAATGATCACTTGGTTCTTACAGTTAAAGCAATTATGGATATCTGAGCATGCTAAATGGTCAACGATGAAGTCTTTAGGGCTAAAGTGATTCCTTCTTCGGTATTTCTCGACATGCCCAGAAAAAACATTCTTACAGCCAGTACCAAGCACAGTCTTTTGGCCATTAGAGTCAGTGTACTTATGTAGAAATTCTTCATAAGGGAGAACCTCAATACCCAGCTCTTTTTTTGCGTGCTCTTTTGCTTGGTTAATATCAGAACACCTTGCAACTCCCTCTATTGTGTATGTAGCTGCCAATAATTGCCTGTCGTTTTCAATCCTGTTCCCTGAAGAGTAGTGTTTGTTGAGCGTTCGTGGAGTATTTCCCAATAAAAGTGAAGTTTCTACTGCGTTTCCCGTTTTTGCTAAGTACCGATAGCTCCCACTAGCCCGGAACCTTGATGCCGTTGGTTTTAGAGGTTTATTGTCATCGGTCATCAAGGAAAATGTTTGCTGCAGCCATTTTGAGAATGTTTGGATATGACCTTGTTGCAATGGTGCTACTTCCCCTGCTTTAACTTGATACAGCAGATGAGAGTCAGTCGATATTGACGCGCTAAGCTTAAGGAGTTGCTCAAAAAAACGCAGAGCTATCTTTGGAACATGGTAAGTGCCATTATCGCCAATTGAAACCGATACAAACTTATTTGCTCTGGGTTTCAATACACTTTGCTCAAACCAAGCTCCACCTTCATAAATTTTCTCTTTTGGCTTAGTCATGTTTAGGAGCACCGTTGTATTTCCCCATGTGTAATACGCGAGCAAGAAATAAGCAGCGCTGAAACACTTTGTAATGGGAGAAGCAATATCATGAGTAAACCCCTGGTACATGAAAGTGCCAACACGTTTATTGGTCGCAGCTTTCAGGTATTTCTGTGGTTCATCTAAGATTTGTTTTGATAGCTGGTTAAAAAAACGATATATGACTTTTACAAGAAGACTTAGCTCTTGATCAGAATAACCTTCAGTTGGATTGGGTTCAGAGCGAAACAGGGTGTAAGACGAAAACCAAGTTGAGCTGGGGTTTCCCAGTCTTTCTAAACATTTTTTTACACATGAAATCTGCTTTCTAGCGGAGTTCACATTCATTTTTTCAATTCTAACTTGTTCTATTAAATGCCTTTCTAAAGACTCAACAGCTTCCTGGCTCTCAGGTCGAAGGCTCTTTGAATCACAATAACGAACAAAGAGAGCAAAGTCTCGAAGGTAGCTTTGCTTGGTAAGATCTGAATATTCATTGGTATCATTAAAAAATCGATACCAACGTAAAACATCATCATCACGGTTTGCTGGCCTTGCTGATTCAAAGCTCCTTTTAAAGGCTACACCATGATAAAAAAAACGTATGCGCCCCATAATCCCACGGGGCGTTTTAATTTCAGTGTGAGACGTTCCAAGGCAGAAGAGAGTTAATATCAGGCTCTGGCTTTGCCAGTTCTTTCATACATTTGACCATGTAATCGTAGAGTATCAGTCCGTTCGCTTTCGCCGTCTCGATGATGCTATACAGCAAAGCACTCGCATCAGCACCAAGCGGATTCGTCGAGAATAACCAATTTTTTCTGTTATGTGGACATCCACATAACAGAAATTATGTTCACTCCAGCATTATGTAAACAATATCTCAGAAGCCTAACAATAGGCTGATTCTCAAGCAATCAATGTCAACATAATATGAATCGGGACATTTCAACAAACGATGGAGTTTCCCATGATTTCAGACTACATAAAATGTCCTAAATTGCTGTCAGCATCTGAGTGCCTGCCACAAACAGATATCAACACCTACCTCGAATATCTTGAGGCCAAGCATTATTCCAAGAGAACGATCAATAGTTACATCGGTTGTGTTATTCACTACTTTTCGTGGCAACGTAATGTAAATAAAGATCATTGGTTAGAAGTAGATAACAGTAAGATCGGAGAGTTTATTTCTCTTCATTTAAACAATTGTAAGTGTCCGCCTTCATTCCATAGAGGACGAAACTCATGCCGGGCTTCTCTTCGATTATGGTGCAGGCTCATAGTTGAAGTTGCATACCCGCCCACTTTATCACCAGAAGATGAGCTATTTAAAAAGTATGATGCCTATCTGGCGTCGGTTTCTGGTTTGGTAAAAGTAACACGAATAGCCCGATGTCGTTACGGACGAGAGTTGCTTAACTGGTTAAATCGAGCATGTGCACGGAATGTAACTGAGCTTACTCAGCAGGATGTTGCTACCTATGTCTATCAACGTTCAGTTAAGTTAACTCCTGGAACCATTACGGCCATGGTCAGTGCTCTGGGCTGTTTTGTCAGTTACTTATCTTCAACGGGCCAATGTTCGATTCCGCTACCAATTTATATTCCCAGACCCAAACCAATCTATGAGATCCCTGCATATCAGGCTCTTACCACCCAAGAAATAAAGTCAATATTACAAAGCTTTGACCTGAATACCTCGGTAGGAAAACGGGATTATTGCCTTGCACGTTGTATGACAGAGCTTGGATTACGAACCGATGATGCTGCAAGGATCAGTCTGGATAATATTGACTGGCGACATCAGGTGCTCACTCTAGACCCGGGTAAAAATCATCGACAGCACCGATTACCTATTCCTGATTTGTTGTTGGAAGCGATGGTTGACTATGTTCAAAACGGTCGACCTTCTACCACAGACAGAGCGTTGTTTGTATATCACAGAGCACCTTTAGGTCAGGCCGTAACCGTAGCGACGGTCAGAGGCGTGATCAGAAGAGCCTTTGTTCGCGCAGGGATTGCAGGAGACAGACACCAGGTACATCGTTTCCGACATACCATGGCAACCCGATTGCTGAGTTCCGGACAAACAATCAAATCCATCGCAGATGTTCTAGGGCATCAAAGTTATGAAGCCAGCAATAGATACACGCATGTCGATATCGACAACTTAAGTGATGTTGCCATGCCCTGGCCTCAGGGAGATGAAATATGAAATGGTTAGCAATTGTAGAACAATACCTACACTCTCGCAGAGATTTTGGCTATAAGCTGACGAGCGATGGTCAAATATTAAAAGCCTTTGCAATTTATGCTGAAGAGCAGAATGCCACTCTTCCATTAGATTTAAATTTAGTACAAAAATGGGCAGCACTTGCTCCATCAGGATCCGACATTGCGATAGCTCGTCGTATGGCAATGGTAAGAGTATTCAGTAAATATCTGCACCTCATTAACCCCACCTCTCCGGTTGTTCCCATTAAACTCATTGGCCGTACACATCGTAGATTACCCCCATTCATCTTTAATCAGAGTACCATCAGTGCCTGTATGGCCGCCGCTAGTGATTTATTGCCGGCGTATGGCATTAGGTCGCTAACATTACATACGATGCTGGGACTACTTGTGTCATCAGGACTTAGACCTGGAGAGGCGGTTCGACTGAACAAA
Source organism: Vibrio sp. 1180_3 (assembly GCF_029478545.1). Lineage (NCBI taxonomy): Bacteria > Pseudomonadati > Pseudomonadota > Gammaproteobacteria > Vibrionales > Vibrionaceae > Vibrio > Vibrio sp. 1180_3. The sequence continues at coordinate 116,723 of NZ_SJFM01000013.1, read as the reverse complement.
GATGATTTTGATATAGCAAATGGCACTCTTACCATTACTCAGAGTAAAAACTGGCATCGGCGCATCGTGCCTTTAGATGGTACTACAGTCAGAATGCTCTGCGACTATTGCGCGGTTCGAGCATTATTTGAACCGCTAAAGCACGCTGATAGTTTATTTCTTATGGATAATGGCGAAGGGTTGAGTATCAAAGCCGCTGATCACGCCTTTAAGATCATCCGAGAAAAAGTCCATCTCGATCATAAAGTCAATGGCCGTTATCCTCGGCTATATGATTTCCGGCACACCTTTGTATGCAGGCGTATTCAGGCATGGTACGAGGCTGGTCAGGACGTCAATGCGTACATCCCCCAACTTAGCCGTTATCTGGGGCACAAGAAAATTCAGGACACCTACTGGTATATAACTGCAACACCTGAATTAATGCGCCTGGCCGCTAATCGATTTGGGAATTACTGTGATCAAGGAGATGATGTATGAAAATGACTCATCAAGCCACAGACCTAAGCGTTATGATCCAAAAATTTTTTGGTGACTATTTGCTGCAACAAAGACGACTGAGCCACAACACAGTTGCAGCTTACCGGGATAGCCTCAGGCTCTATCTTTTATTTTTGTCTGAAAGGCTGAAACGCCCGGTGGCACGATTGTGCTTAAGTGATATGGGTTACGACACCACCCTGTGTTTTTTACAAAGCCTTGAGGAGCAAAGGCATAATAGTGTGAGAACTCGTAATAACCGTTTGGCAGCCATAAAATCCTTCTTGAATTATGTTGCCACATACCTGCCTGAAACTATGCCGGAAGCATCTAAGGTACTGGCAATCCCACAAAAAAGTTGGGGGCGACCACTACTTGATTATCTTGAAAAGGAAGAAATGGAAGCACTTATTAATGCTACGGATATCAGGACGTGGAGCGGTGAAAGAGACCGAGTGATGCTTTTGGTTTTATATAATACAGGAGCAAGAGTGTCCGAGGTTACGCGACTTAAAGTTCAGGATATTGATCTGGAATATCAACATTCCGTACATTTTTTTGGAAAAGGGAGAAAAGAGCGAGTAGTCCCTCTTTGGTCTAACACCGTTAACAACTTGAAAAGCTGGCTGCTCAGGCTCCCCTCCAACCAGCATGGTAATTTCCCTTTGTTCCCCAATCGTTTTAGTGAGCATATGACACGTTCTGGTGTCAGGAAGCGACTGAAAGTTATCCAGTTTAAGGCAGCTAAAACGTGTCCATCACTCAGTAAAAAGAACATTACTCCGCACACGTTAAGGCATACGACGGCGATGCACCTATTACAGTCAGGTGTAGATTTATCTTTAATTGCGCTTTGGCTGGGGCACGAACGGATTGAAACAACCCACCAATATATGAATGCGAACTTGGAGATGAAAAAAACAGCATTAGCATCACTCGAACCTGTGAGCATAAAAAATGCTGGTAAACCGAAGGCTCTACCTGAGTCAGTCTTAGCGTACCTAGAGAGTCTGTGATTATGTAAACAACAAAGTTTCTGCTTCTGACATAATCCTTTGTTGGAAGCAGCATTACTCTGAATAAACAAAATATGTTTACATAATACCGGAATGAACATAATTGCGCTTATGTGGATGTCCACATAACAGAAAAAATTGGTTATTCTCGACGAATCCGCTTGGTGCTGAAGCGAGTGCTTTGCTGTATAGCATCATCGAGACGGCGAAAGCGAACGGACTGATACTCTACGATTACATGGTCAAATGTATGAAAGAACTGGCAAAGTCAGAGCCTGATATCAACTCACTGCTTCCTTGGAACTTCTCACACTAAAACGCCCCGTGGGATCATGGGGCGCATACAGTGTAGTTACGTTTATATGTTCATTGTGGTTTTGATAAATTAGATGTATCACATCCATGTGAACCAGCAGTGGAGAGTTTCTTCTTTAAAGCCTCGTCATGATTAGTTTTTTGTCAAAAATGCGGAAATAACACGTTGCTTAAAAACTCCTAGTAGCAATTCATCGAAGGTGCTGAGTGAGTAAGCAGGATCGGTACTACTTCTAGTTTTGTTACTCCATAATATTTTTGTACTGAGCTCCTCCTGTTCGTTCAGTATGCTTCCTTCATTTGAATTATGACCTAAATAATCTGATTTCAATTCAACGTGTTTCATCATCTTTGCAAACATACATGAATCAGGAATGTCTCGTTCAACCCGCTCTGCAAACGTTATTAGGCTTTGCTCTGCAAAAGTGAACAACCACGCTTGCTGATTCATAGAATCATTAACTCGAAGAATCCGTCCGAGTACCTGCCTAAAGTACAGCTCTGTTTTAACTGAACTCATGTGGCAACAAACTTGAAGGCGCGGAATATCAGTACCTTCACTGATCATTCCGACACTAACAATCCATTGAGTACTATTTTTGCGATAACGCTCAATTTCATCTAAAGGGTCTTCATGTCGGTAAGTCACGATTGAGACGGTTTGTGAGTACTTTTCAGAGAGTATCTTTTTAATGGTTTGAGCGTGGTAAACAGACGAAGCAACAACTAACCCACCGGCATTAGGGGAGTGGTGGCGTATCTCCGCGAGCTTTTTACAACCAAGATCAATCAAGTATTCCATTGCCTCTTGATTATGAATGATACTTTGGTACGAGGTTTTAGTCCGCTTAATCATCTCAAGTATTGATGAGAAAGATTCAACTTTCTCATCGCTAGTTACTGACAAATGTTCGTTATCAACCAATACGATTTTTGGGTTTCGACAGACATTATCAGCTATTGCCTGCTTTAACGTGTATTGGTAGTCAACCAACAGCTGCCCATCAGGGGTGTTATATTCCGCCATCACGATAGGTAAGGAGTCCGAACGCCAAGGAGTGCCTGACATCGCCAGAGTATAGGTAGCTAACTCTTGAACTTTGGTTAGCACTTGCTGGCCCCAAACATTCGCATTTTCAATCTCTGAACCTGAGCAATGGTGTATCTCATCAAAGACTAGGAACACTCGGTGGTTACGAAGTGTTTTCCAAAATTCATCATTAAGAAATTGAATTGATTGATATGTGAGTGACTGCCCAATAGAGCCTAGCCCACCATTGAACGTACAATTAAGGGCTTGTGAAAAGGTTCTTTTAATGCCATCAGAAACTGTTAATGATGGAGAGAAACACAATACAAGATCGACCAAGCCGTCTTCTAGCAAACTAGATGCAATAGTTGCGGCAAGTACCGTTTTTCCTGCTCCTGGGGTTGCTTGGCAGAAAAAGTGTTTTTGTCTTTCTTGATATTTGCGTAATGCTTTTTCCGAGCACTCTACTTGCCATTGCCTTAACATGGCTGGCAATCTTCTGAGAGTGTTTTGATAACATTCGTTAATCCATTCACCTTTCCAAGTAGGAGCGCTGAACGCTCTTTTGCTTGCTGTAACAATGGGGTTAACCTGCACTCAAGCTCTGGGAAGCGATACCTTAATGACTGGTATTCTTCAATTTCACCAAGCACGATCTCCAATTCACCTTTGTATTCATTACTTTCTCGAAGTAACACGGAATAATCCGGCGTGAGCTCTTTTATTGAAGTCTCACGTGTAGCTTTCTTCCTAGGCGCTACTTGAAGAGCTCTAAATTGTTCGGTTTGAAAGTATCTTTTGTTTCTTCCTTCACCTTCACTTCGCAACCATCCCCTTTGTTGATATTGCCATATTTGGCGATAAACCTTCTTCCGAGCTTCATCAAGGTTTTGCGTGCCACCTTTAATGTTTAATGAAGCGTCCCTCGCTTCCACAACAGAAAAACCATCCATTCTTTTTTCAATCAACAGCTTGTGCATTTCTGCACTGATTTTCGTAGAACGTTTCATGTACTGACTATATCACTCGAATGCTAAGGATTGCTTAGTATACAGAAATCAGTAAAACTAAGAAAATCTTAGTTATATAGAGCTTAGAGATATGAAGTATCAGTGTCGTTCAATAATCCGTTACCAACACGCCTCAAAGAAGCGCGTAAAAAAGCAAACCTCTCCCAGAAGGCTTTGGGAGTGCGTATAGGTATGGATGAAGGTTCTGCTAGTCCAAGAATGAATCAGTATGAGAAAGGGAAGCATACACCGGATGCTCAAACCTTGAAGTTAATTGCTGATGAGCTTGGAGTGCCATTGAGCTACTTTTTTTGTGAGGATGCTGACTCCGCAGAGCTTGCCTGTTTGATAGATAAGTTGAATGAGGTCGACAAGAAAAACCTTATCGACCATATTAAGAAAAAGCTTGATGGTATTGAGTAAGCTTTAGTATTCCTCAACGATTACTTAATCGAAACAACCTTGCTTCGCTTTAGTTGAGCTAACTCTTCACGTAATTGGGAGTTTTCAAACTCCAAATCTTCAATATGAGCCAACGCTTGAACCAGTTTGTCGTTAAGGTGGTGCTGTGCAGCTGCAAACAGTGCCAATTTCTCTCTCTCAGCCTCATATTTGGCCTTAAAGTTCTCCTTGATACGTTTCTGCTCATTCAACTTTGCACGTACTGTCTGGACCTCTGGCTGGATGATTTCGCCTTTGCCTGCTGCAATCTCGGCTTTAGTTTGCTTAACTTTCTCGACAAACTCAGGGTAGTAATAGCCGCTGCCATTACCTAAATTGGCTTCTTCCTCGACAGCCCTTACACTGAGTTTTCGGTGAGTAGGAATACGCTTGGACTTGCCTTGTTTAATACGTTCTAGGGCAGCCTCTAATGCTAGTCGTGTATTTTCGCTCTTACTCATGAGTTCGCTACCTTCAAATCAGCTTCAAAAGAAGTAAAGGGCATATCAAAGTCAGTCATAACATTTTCGGCAGCTCGCACTTGGGTGATGTAATGGCTGCGCTCACTCACCGAAATTTCTTCGCCTGACTCCATGTAAGCAACCAAACTGCTGTGTTTTTTCTGCCACCACTTAGCCTGTTGTTCGTCAATAATGCTGCTGCCAGAGCTGCAATCAACACAAAATTGGGGAGCAACGACACCATCCATATCGCAATCATACCCGCTCTTACAATAACTGTGCAGTGAGCCATGAAGCGTGAGCTTACCATCCTTAACGGCCTTGTATATCACATCCCATGAACTATAGATGGTCGGTACATCACCTCGCATTTTCATGATCGCTTTACCATGGGAACCTGATAGCGTTTCATCTGAGTGCCATTGACTAAAAATCTTATTAGCGGTAGTTTCTGCGTTAACTTCATCAAGTGCTTGCTGGATTTTATTATCAACGACTAAATCACGGAAGCTTGCCAACTTACCACCATTTGTGTACCACTCAGTCATTGCAAGGTAGAGATGTTTAAATTGTTGCTTGAGAGCGACAAGCGTACCTAAGCGATTTTTAATACAATAAAATGCTAAAGTTCTTCTGAATTGGTGGGAGGACATGTGCCAAGGTTGTCCAACGATAACAGTGGTTTTAACACGCTCTAGTGAACGAGGGTTGGACTCTAAACATTCTTGGTAGTCGGCCTCGGAAACTATGATATTAAAATGTCGACAAAATCGACTTAACCTATCTGGCCAATCTTTGATTAATTTAGGTGCTTGAGATCGCCATGTTCGATTTACCCAAAGTGAATCTGCGTATTTTTTATCTGGGTAAATTACTTCTTGCCGCCATTGCTTCGTAAGCGTAGTCATTAACTCTATAGCTTGCTTGGAGGCAGATGCAGTAACCCATGTCTCTCTTTTTTCACCGAGTTTAAAGGTGTGAGATTGCAACATGTGATATTCACGCCCTTCGAAGATATCAATGTAGTAACTGTTAGGAGTGAGTTTATCTAGTTCGGAATCTCTCATTCCACTGAACCCGCCACAAATGATGTAGCAAGAGGAAATCAATTGACCTAAATATCGCTTAAACTCAGTGCTTGTTGTTAATGGAATTGTTGGAAGTGTGTTTGCGAGTGGAGTGATAATGTCTTTGGCCTCATTGGGCTGATTATCTAGTATCGCTAGTGCATGCTTGTGATTATCAACTCGACCATTCTCCTTTTTAAACGTATAGGTATGGCCCTGTTCAAGTTTTTCATTCAGGATTCGCTTACCTTCAAGATAATTGTCCTGAAGAGCTCTTTCTGTATCTGCAATTAGTTGTTTGTGGGGAATAGCATTGTGAACTAATTCAATAGCTTTACCATAAAGATCATCACATAAATGTTCTGGTATAACAAGGAGTTGTTGTTTTTCTTTACCACTAAGTTTTCGTGATAATATGTGTGATTCAAATATGTTTAAGCCTAGATCAAGCTTGTGCCAAGCCCCCAACCTTATAGCTGCATTAATTGATACAAAGGTGAGAGTGATAGTAGTCTCGGCGAGATTTTTATTTTGTAAATATGATTCAAATCTTATGTAGAATCTTGAACTAGCAAGTTCTTTTAAAGATTTTAGATTATTTTTTGCCAGAAAACGATACGTGCGTTTCATGCACTTTAGCTGAGATTCAGCACCAGTGAAACGAAGGGCCCTTCTTCCTTGTGGACTTTTATTAAATAGCCAACCATAGGCAATTAGCTTAAGTTCTCGCTGTAGTTCGGGATGATTATTAAATTCCTCAAAGTTGAATGAGTGCTTTTCTTTACTTCGAGCAAATGGCATCAAGTACCAGTTGTTTTGACCAAATGTAGCAGTGACGTTCCCATCGGTGTCTTTGCACACAACTACTGAATTTAATTCATCAAATAGTCTTTCATGGAATAGCGATACGATATCGACATCTATGATCTTATGTTCTTGAGGGAAGTCAGTTAAATACAATTTTGACGTATCCATACTATTGTTCCTTTTTTGCTATTCGTGGAATTAAACCAATAATTAACTCGCTGTCGTTCCATGAAGGGTGGCTACCATCATTGTTTAATTTGGACTCGGCTTGTCTTAGAATGGTGCTGCTGATATTTGGAAGGATCTTTTTATCGATAAATGATAGAACCGTTTCAAAGTTGTTTCGGTAGTGATGTGCATCTAAGTGAAAATATAAAGATTCTTCGATGCAAGCCTTGAATGATAGTAAGCACCAGATATCACTTATTGATTGGACAATAACTTGTTCTTGGCAACCAAAACACTTGAGTAAATCAGCGCAAGCTAGTTTCTCACCATCTTTCAGCAACCGTTGTTTTTGAGCTTTTCTGGTGTATTTCTTTGATTGCTCACCAAATGGGTGTGCGCAGCTACTACCGTTTGCAGTCCGACTTAATTCGGGAAAGTTCACTTTGTTTTCTGCTTCAATAACCAAAACATCTATACCTAAGTTTCTCTGGGCTTGTTTAGTGTCTGTATTGTTTTGAATTTGCTCTTGTCGTATCGACATCGCATCTTGCAACATCCCATTGTTAGTGTGTTTGTTTCCCTTACTGTAATGTTTGTGACGGGTTCTAGGTGTATTGTTCAGCATTAAGCTAGTAACCATTTCACCTTGGTGGAAAGCGGTTAATTGAGATCCTGTTTCACGGAACCGGCTGATTACAGGGCGTAAACGTCTGCCAGTTTGATCTATGAAAGTAAAGTGTTGCTCTGTCCATTTAAATAGATGGCTCACTACTCCAATATTTAAAGGTTTAGCCTCTTTGTTTACAACTGTTTGAAGTAGCGTTGCACTTTCGCTCTTATTTATGATCCTTGAGGCATTTAGTAACTTGTCAAAAAAAACCATCGCATATTTCGGGACATCAAGCTCATGCTCACCCATTTCAACGTGAATAGTTTTAAACGCTCGACGCTTAAAAGCAGGCATGGTGTACCAAACTTCACCGACCGAGGTAGATGCGTTTTGAGGTTGCTTTAGCTGGAATAAATCGCTTGTATTAGCGTAAGTGTAATAAGCGAGTAGGTAGGTAGCTGCACTCATCATTTTAGATATGCCAGCATATAATGGGTGGCTTTTATCCTTCCATTCAAAAACCATCGTTGGTGCTAGCTTATGAGCATTTAGATGCTTATCTGTATCTGCGATAAACTGCGAATAAGTTTGGTTAAACAAACGTCTCAAGAATGGAAGTAACTTGTTTAGGTCACTTCGAGTATAGGCTTCAAATGGTTCTGCGTCTTTTTTATCCATTACAGTAATGTTGTCAAAGTGTTGGCTTGACATATCAAGGTAATCCTGAAAAATAATCACCATACGTGAGCGAATTAGTCCATAGGTCGTTTGTTTGAGTGCACCGAGTAATACTCGAGTTTGTTGGTGGGTCATATAGCTTTCTAATGATGCTTTAGTAAATGCAATAGCTCTGGATTTATCGCACCACCTTAGATAGCTCGACATATCATTAAAGTATGAATAGAGCGTACTATGGCTGAAGCCTTCTTTAATTTTTTCTTCAAAGCGAGATTTTATTTGCAGGATAAAACTTTCTCGCTGGGCATCTTGAAATGAAATACCGTGCTGAAGCTGCTTAGAGGAAGGTGTACCTTTAAAAAGTAAACGGTTGAAATCTGCACGACAGTTGCCGTTCGCAACCAATTGAATGCATAGCTCTGGCTTCCAATGACTTACAGATATACCGTTACTCATCGTTACCACCTAGCGCTTCGTGCATGATGCTATCTAGAATGCCAAATTTCACTTTAAATGCTTCTTTGCGTTGAAGATAATGTACATACTTCCAAGTAGTGTAGTCGCTTCTATGTCCCATCCAACCCATGAGGAGTCCGATACATTCTGAAGCAGACAGTCCAGCTTCAAGTAAGTCACTTAATCGGTACGTTGCATACGTTGAGCGCAAATCATGGAAGCGATGGGTAAAGGAAGGGCAGGTTTTCTTAATGGACGTTCTAAATTCCGTCCATCTTGCTTCTATAGATTTAGCGGTCACAGGATTACCTTGCTCACTCACAAAAAGAGGTTCATGACGCTCACATAGCCCAAGCCTTTCGACGACCTCTTTCTTGGTAGAGGGCTTATTTTCGGGCAATGATTCAAATTTGGCATTGAGCTTGTTTGCCCGTTTGATTCTACGTTCAGAAGATCGGTATTCATTCAGTGTGCTTAATAGCTCTGATGAGATTTCTACTCGCCTTTGTTTCGCGAATTTAGTCTGAACACCTGTTGATTGAGGTGACAATACTATTTCGTAACGATGTTCACTTTCAGCCAATGGTGTTGCTGTATCAAGGGCATTCAAGGATAGTGTTGCAACTTCTTGAATTCTCATCCCAGTATCAATAGAAATTAACACCTGCAATAGTAATTCTACGGATGCGTTAGGCAAGTGCAGTGTCAGAATGTTTAGCGATTCTCGCGAGAGCGGTGATAAAGGTCGAATGTTTTTACTGCTTGCATCCTTAGGTACTTTTATTCGCAAGTCACTCGTTTCAACGGTAAATGTTGGTGATATGTGAGCCAGCATGCCAGAGCTTTGAACTGAAACAAACTCCATTTTAAAGGGGGCTTCTTTCTCGTTCTTGATTTTTAAGTAACCATCATGCATTAACCACTTGTAGTAGTTAACAATCTGACTCATTCGCACGCTTGCTGTGCTGTGTGCTAATTCACCGCTATTGATTTTCTTTAACAGGTGAGAGCGAAAAAGATAAGTTGGTTTTAGTCTTTTGATAGGAGGGAATGAATCCCATACCAATCCTTTATCTTCAAGGAACTGGTAGTAAGCCTGTAATGCTTGAGCGCAGGGTGAAAGGTCTTTAGCTGCTTTGATGGCTTTCTGATAGAAGAGGTAGCTGTTCGCTTCGTGGTTAAATGAACCATCTTGATTGAATAGTGTAGGCAGTGAGCCAATATTTCCCTTAAGGGGAGAGCATTGGCAGGTGCTATCACTGACTAATAATTCTGTCTGTTTATAGACATTGCTTGATTGTATGAGGTACATAAATTCACCTAGAAAATCACTGACTATACATACAGCGTAGTCAGTGAATGATTATTTTCCAGATTTATTTATATGTGTAAGATGCTTTTCCTACACTAACCTGTCATGGTAACGAATTCTTCACTGCCGGTCGGGTGTATGGCAACCACTGAATCGAAATCCGCTTTAGTTGCGCCCATTTTCATGGCTACACCAAAACCTTGAATCATTTCATCAACGGCAAAGCCAATGCCGTGTAGTCCAACAACAGTCTCTTCTTCACCAGCACATACCAGCTTCATTTTACATGGCTGACGGTGCGAGGTCACAGCGGTGTACATAGCGGTAAAGCCAGAAGTATATACTTTCACATTGTCTTTGCCGTATTGCGCTTGTGCTTCTTCAGTCGTTAGACCGATAGTGCCGATAGGTGGATGGCTGAAGACAACGGTAGGGACCAGCTTGTAGTCCATTTTTGCGTTGGTTTTACCATTGAATAGACGTTCTGAAAGTTGACGACCTGCTTTGACTGCGACAGGTGTCAGCTCGATACCACCTTCCATGATATCGCCCACGCAGTAAATGCCAGGTACGTTGGTTGCTTGGAACTCATCCACTTTAATGTAGCCTTGCGCATTGGTTTCAACACCAGTTGCTGCAAGGTTGATAGCATCCGTTGCTGGATGGCGACCAATTGCCCAAATCAGCGTATCGACATTTTGGCTTTGACCATTTTCAAGGTGCAGAGTCAGGCTACCATCGGCTTCTTTTACCACTTCTTTTGGCACTGAATGAGTGTGTAGTGCTGGGCCTTCTGCCGCCATTACTTCGGTGAGTGTTTCGATGATCATCGGATCAAAGCTGCGCAGTGGGGACTCTTTACGTACATAAAGGTGCGTTTCTGTACCAAGCGCATTCAGTACGCCAGCAATTTCTACTGCTATGTAACCTGCACCAACCACAGCAACGCGTTTTGGTTGCTCTGCTAGGTCAAAGAAACCATTTGAATCAATGCCATGCTCCGCACCTGGAATGTTTGGAATCGATGGGCGGCCACCGACAGCAATCAAGATATGATCTGCAGTGTAATGTTGACCATTAACTTCAACGGTTTTCGCATCAACAAATTTAGCAAATCCACGAATGACTTCGACTTTATTGTTGCCTAACACGCGGTCATAAGATTGGTGAATGCGGCCAATATAAGCTTGGCGGCTTTCAACTAATTTGCTCCAGTTGAAGCCTTTTACATCGACATCAAAGCCGTAATCAGCGGCGTATAAATTCATCGCTTCCGCAACTTGAGCACCATGCCACATCACTTTCTTTGGTACACAACCTACGTTGACACAAGTACCGCCAAGGTCTTTGGCTTCTATCAGTGCGACTTTTGCGCCATACATAGCTGCACGGTTGGCCGAAGCGATACCGCCAGAACCACCACCGATACAGATATAATCAAAATGCGTTGCCATTACTTTCTCCGTTATTCTTTTAGAATTATTGTTTGATACATTGGGTCAGTTTATTCAGGTACAACCCATTCAACTTTAAAATGACCGGTTGCTGGCGCAATTGCTTGCTTAAGGAAAGGTAAAATTTCCTGCATCTGGCTTTCTAATTTCCATGGCGGGTTGATGACTATCATGCCAGAGGCCGTCATGCCACGCTCGTTGGTGTCGGGTGAAACGCCTAATTCAATTTGTAAGATTTTACGAATGCCGAGGCTTTCTAACCCTTCTAGCATGTCGTCGATGGTGTCGCGGTTAACAACTGGGTACCAAATCGCGTACACACCCGTCGCCCAGCGCTTATAACTTTTTGCAATCGCTTTAACCACATCACGGTACTCTGATGCTAATTCGTAAGGTGGGTCTATCAACACTAAGCCACGGCGCTCTTTCGGTGGCAAACTGCCCACGAGGCGTTGAAAGCCATCTTCTTTATAGATTGAAACCTGACGATCACGATGAAACTCTTGCTCAAGCAAAGGGTAGTCGCTTGGGTGTAATTCAGTCAGTACCATGCGATCGTTTACGCGTAAATGGGCTCGCGCTACACGCGGAGATCCTGGGTAATAACGTAGCTCATCACCCTCATTCAGTGCTTTAACAGCATCAAGATAGCTTTGAATATCTTGTGGAATGTCGTTTTGCGCCCATACTCGAGCGATACCTTGTTTGTATTCGCCGGTTTTTTCTGACCATTCGTGGGTTAAATCGTAGCGACCTACACCAGAGTGAGTATCATGGTAGACAAACGGTTTGTCTTTTTGCTGCAAAGCATTGAGGATAAGGCTTTGCACGATATGCTTTAACACATCAGCGTGGTTGCCAGCGTGAAAGCTGTGACGATAACTTAGCAAAATAGGCTCTCAAAACACTCAGCGTCGAGTGTGTTTAGTGGATCAGATTTATTGACTGATTATACGTCACTATTGAAAATTGCTGAACCTACCTATATTTACTATTTTAGACCAATGAAAAACAAAGAAGATGATAACCCCAATTCAGGCGGTTATCGTTTTTAAGCCAAAAGGAATGTTCTATGTCTAATCCACTTCTTACCTTTACGGATCTGCCTCCGTTTTCTGCCATTAAGCCGGAGCACGTAAAGCCAGCGGTTGAGAAAGCGATCAACGATTGTCGAGCAAAAATAGATCAACTGCTTGACGGCAATACTCACCCAACATGGGATAACCTCGTTGCACCAATTGAAGAAGTGGATGATTACTTAAGTCGTATTTGGTCGCCCGTGAGCCATCTCAATTCAGTGATGAACAGCGACGAGCTGCGTGATGCTTACGAAAGTTGCTTGCCACTTTTATCTGAATACGGCACATGGGTAGGGCAACACAAAGGGTTGTTTGAAGCGTATAAAAGCATTAAAGCCAGTGAGGAGTTTGCTTCGCTTTCTCAAGCACAGAAAAAGACCATTAGCGATGCGCTGCGTGACTTTGAACTGTCAGGCATTGGTTTGCCACTTGTCGAGCAAAAGCGCTATGGTGAAATCAGCAAACGTCAGTCTGAATTAGGGTCTAAGTTTTCCAACAACGTACTTGATGCCACCATGGGTTGGACTAAACACGTTACTGACGTCAACGAGTTGGCGGGCATGCCAGAATCTGCATTAGCAGCGGCGCAGGCGGCGGCTGAAGCGAAAGAGCTAGAAGGCTATCTTTTAACACTCGATATCCCGTCTTATCTACCTGTAATGACCTACTGTGATAACCAGGCGCTGCGTAAAGAACTTTACGAAGCCTACGTGACACGAGCTTCAGACCGCGGTCCAAATGCTGGCAAATGGGACAACAGTGAACTGATTGCCGAGAAGCTAAAGCTGCGCCACGAAATTGCCCGTATGCTCGGTTTTAGTACCTATAGCGAAAAATCGTTAGCCACTAAAATGGCGGAAACACCAGCGCAAGTGCTGGGCTTTTTGAATGACCTTGCCAGCAAAGTAAAACCACAAGGCGAGCGTGAAGTCGAAGAGCTGCGTCAGTTTGCGCACAGTGAATTTGGCGTGAGTGAGCTTGAGCTGTGGGATATCGCTTACTACAGCGAAAAACAGAAACAGCATTTGTTCCAAATTTCAGACGAAGAACTGCGCCCTTATTTTCCTGAATCGAAAGTGGTGAGTGGTCTATTTGAAGTGCTGAACCGAGTATTTGGCATGACGGTCAAAGAGCGTGAAGGTGTTGATACCTGGCACAAATCGGTGCGTTTTTTCGATATTTTTGATGCTGAAGGTGCGTTGCGTGGCAGTTTCTATCTCGACCTGTATGCGCGTGAACACAAACGTGGCGGTGCATGGATGGACGACTGTCGTGGCCGCCGTATTACCTTAAGTGGTGAGCTTCAAACGCCAGTCGCTTACCTAACGTGTAACTTTAATCGCCCAGTTGGTGATAAACCGGCACTCTTTACTCATGATGAAGTGGTGACGTTATTCCACGAATTTGGTCACGGCATCCACCACATGTTAACGCAAGTGACGGTTGGCGCTGTATCGGGGATTAATGGTGTGCCTTGGGATGCGGTCGAGCTACCAAGTCAGTTCCTAGAAAACTGGTGTTGGGAAGAAGAGGCGCTGGCGTTTATTTCCGGTCACTACGAAACGGGGGAACCGTTACCCAAAGAGATGCTCGATAAAATGCTCGCGGCGAAAAACTTCCAGTCGGCGATGTTTATTTTGCGTCAGCTTGAATTTGGATTGTTCGATTTCACGTTGCACACCGAGTACGACCCGGAAGTAGGACCACGGATTTTGGAAACGTTAGCGCAAGTGAAAGCAAAAGTGGCGGTGTTACCAAGCCTAGAATGGAATCGTTTCTCGCACAGCTTTAGCCATATTTTTGCTGGTGGTTACAGTGCTGGTTACTACAGCTATTTATGGGCAGAAGTGTTGTCGGCTGACGCATTCTCTCGCTTTGAAGAGGAAGGTATTTTCAATAAAGAGACGGGTAATAGCTTTCTAAAGAATATCTTGGAGATGGGCGGTAGTGAAGAGCCAATGGAGCTATTCAAACGCTTCCGTGGTCGTGAACCTCAAATCGATGCTTTACTGCGTCATGCTGGTATTGCTGCTTAATTAAGCCTAAGTCCGTTGATGGTATGGATGCAGAGTACTGCTATCCATACCATTCATCTTTTATCTACTTTGAGACCTGCTGTCTTAACACTTTATCCAAAGAAATTGGCCCTGCGCCCCATACCACCACAAGCAATAGCATCAGTCCCCATAATTGGTGGTCATAAAAACCTTGTTCCCATAACACGGGGTACGAAATCACTGCCACAATGTTGAAAATGAACAACGCCAGCGCCATCGGTCTGCTCAACAAACCTAATGCCACGAATATGGGTAATGTCAGCTCTGCGGCCGTTCCCAAATAGGCGGCCAGTTCCCAAGGTAGAATCGGTACTTGGTACTCCAATTCGAACAGATACAAGGTGCTGTCCCACGAGGCAATTTTCACCAAGCCTGAATTGAAAAAAGCCCATGCGACCCACAGCCGACAAAACAACAACAGCAAGGGAACGATAGTGTGTTGAATATTTTCAACGCTGTAGTCATAGCGCGTTAGCCAAGTTTTTAATGTCATGTTCATGAGTTTTCCTTTGTGCCAGACAGTGTGAAACCAGCGATAAGATTCAAAGCCAATAGCGTATTGAGATGAGCAAGCAAAGGTGCTTCAATCAAGCCGAGTGGCTGATTTTGTTGCACAAGTAACAGCAACTGATAAGCGCCTAGATCCAGGGTTTGGCACCAGGGTGAGCCATCCTCATTACAAGCGATAACACCGCTTTGTTGACGATGAATATCTAGCCCTGAAAATTGTTCAGTTTGAATGGCCTTTTGCAGCGCAAAAAGTGCGTAAGGGGAATCAAAGGCAATAACGTCTGCCTTGACATGCAAGATGATCTGGCCGTGTTTTTCTTCCTCTATAGCGGCCAGTTGCGTTAAAGGTTGGTAAGTATGGGCAGGGGCGTTTGCGTAACGTTGCTGTACGAGATCATTTGCCCATTCAAAACGTGCGACTTCGCTGGCATAAGGTGCAGCCTCAACGACGGCAGGAAACTGATTAACGGTTTGGTCAAACCCTTGACCATAGTGAGTGACATTTCCTTCCAGTAAAGGGTGAGTCAGTACATGTTGGCGAGCCAAACCGGCAAAGCACTCTTCTCCCACTAAGGCTTCCAGCATTGGATAGGTGGCTTGAAGCACCTCACTTAAACTGATGATGAAATTATTGCGATACACCTGCATCCGTTGTTCGGCAGAAAAATGGTCGCTAACAATATGGCAGTCATCTGCGCTGGCTTGGTAGTGCAATGCTTGCGCAAATTGTGTTTGTACATAGGCAAGAGAAGGGTTCATGAGGCTCTCCTTGCAGCGCTGAGTTCGGTGGCGACTATTCTTTCACTCGCTTTACTCGCTTCAGCTAACAGCACTTGCGGTGGAGGAATATCGAGATCCCATTCAATAAGGGTATGACAAGTACCGTGTTGTGCTATCCACGACTCAAACAGTTGCCATACTTCAGCGCTCACTGGTTGGCTATGGGTGTCTATCCACAGCTCGCCCTGTTCGAAGTGTTTGATGGTAAAACCCGCCAAATGAATTTCATCGACAGCTTGCGCTGGAATATTGGCCAGATATGTTTCGCTGCTAAAACCGTGATTGAAGGCGGAGACATGTACATTATTGAGGTCGAGTAATAAGCGGCAATCGGTGCGTTGATGCACTTCACTTAAAAAATCCCACTCGCTGATGGTTGAGTGTTGGAATTTCAAATAGCTCGACGGGTTTTCAATCAACAATGGACGACCAAGATACTCTTGAACCTCTAGCACATTGCGGCAAAACACTTGTAGGGCTTCTTCTGTGTAGGGAAGCGGTAGCAAATCATTGAAGTAGTGGCCGCCATTTTGGCTCCAACTTAAATGATCTGAAATAAAAATAGGCTCGATTTCACGCACCAATGCATTTAACTGCTGCAAATGTTTGCGGCTTACTCGTTCTACCGAACCGAGAGATAAACCAATACCGTGGCAACTAATAGGGTAGCGCTGAGCTAAGTTTTGCAATTGTTGGCGAGCATTCGAATGTGGTTGGAAATAATTTTCACTGTGGATCTCAAGCCAGCCAGTTAGATTGGGTTGCTCAGTGAAAAAATCGAGATGTGGATGGCGTAAACCAACGCCGACTTTACGGTGTTGTTCTGTGTGAGATTGTGCTGGTGGGCATTGCGTAGTGTGCTGTTGTGTATTGGTCACAATTCACTCTCCAAAACGGATGTGCTGAATATCTGAAAGGTTGTTAACCCTAAAAAGAAGGTGCGCTGGTTGAGCCGTAGCACACCTCTTATAAAGCTGAGGTTTAACCTTCAGTCATGCCGCCAGCCAGTTTGCCGCACAAGCCTTTTGGTAGCACAACAAACGCGTCTTTTTGGTGATCTTCTTTTGCTGTACCAGCGCAAGAGCTTGTTTTAGTTGCGCAATCATTTTTGCCTGCTTTAGCCACGCCATAGCATTTTTCTTTCTCAGCAGCGAAAGCAGGAGCCGCTGTTAACATTGTGCCACCTAGAGCAAGTAGACCAGTAACCGCAGCAGTAACAGCAAGATTAGATTTTTTCATAATAATTTCCTCGAGACTTTGTCCATGTAGTTGAGTTCGCAAGTTAATAATTTGTTAACGTTCAACTTGCTTACTAAAGAAGATGGAAAAAGCACGCAAAAACTTTCACACTCTGAATGAAAAAGCCGAAATGCATTCTCAATTTTTATTGAAGTGGCTGATTTTTAAGTGATTAAATTTTGATAAATATGGAAATAAAATCATGAAGTGGCGGTTTATCCATAACAATAAATTGCGATAGAAACGAGCATCTTTGCGCCATTTGGGGTTATAATCATCGCAATTATGTATAAATAACCAGTAGCTTAGTTATGATGGATCCCTCTCTTTTACTCGATGGTTTGAACGATAAACAGCGTGAAGCTGTTGCTGCACCTTTAGAAAACCTATTAGTACTTGCCGGTGCGGGGAGTGGTAAAACACGCGTATTGGTGCACCGCATTGCGTGGTTGATGTCGGTTGAACAAGCTTCACCGTTTTCTATCATGTCGGTGACCTTTACCAATAAAGCTGCCGCAGAAATGCGCGGTCGAATTGAAGAGTTAATGATGGGCAGCGCATCTGGCATGTGGAACGGGACATTCCACGGAATTTGTCACCGCATTCTGCGTGCACATTATCTTGATGCTAAGTTGCCAGAAGATTTCCAAATTCTAGATTCAGAAGATCAACAGCGTTTGCTACGACGTTTGATTAAAGCGCAGAACCTCGACGAGAAGCAGTGGCCGGCACGACAAGTTTGCTGGTGGATTAACGGCAAGAAAGACGAGGGGTTACGTCCGCAGCATATCGACGCGTATCGCGATCCAGTTACGCAAACCTACTTGCAACTGTATACCGCGTATCAAGACGCGTGTGACCGCGCAGGGTTAGTCGATTTTGCCGAAATATTACTGCGCACGCATGAACTGCTACGCGATAAAAAGCATATTCGCGAGCATTATCAGGCACGCTTCAAACATATTTTGGTGGATGAGTTTCAAGACACCAACAACATCCAATACGCTTGGCTGCGCATGATGGCTGGTCGTGATTGCCACGTGATGATTGTTGGGGATGACGACCAATCTATCTATGGTTGGCGTGGTGCTAAAATTGAGAATATCGAGAAGTTCACGCTAGAATTCCCAAGTGTGAATACGATTCGTCTGGAACAAAACTACCGTTCGACCAAAACCATTTTGGATGCATCTAATGCGCTGATCGCTAACAACACCGAGCGTATGGGTAAAGAATTGTGGACTGACGGCATTGAAGGCGAACCTATTTCCGTTTATTCAGCATATAACGACCTTGATGAAGCGCGTTTTACGGTCAATAAAATCAAAGAGTGGCAAGATAAAGGCGGCTCACTTAACGACTGTGCAATGTTGTATCGCAATAACGCCCAATCACGTGTACTTGAAGAAGCATTAATTCAAGCGGGTTTACCGTACCGAATTTATGGCGGTATGCGCTTCTTCGAACGCCAGGAAATCAAAGACGCGCTAAGCTACCTACGTTTGATGGCAAACCGCAATGATGACTCCGCTTTTGAACGTGTGGTGAATACTCCGACGCGTGGTTTGGGTGATAAAACGCTAGAAACTATTCGTTTTGCAGCGCGCGATCGCGGCTGCACCATGTGGGATGCAAGCTTAGTTCTACTTGATGAGAAAGTACTGACTGGCCGCGCAGCGGGTGCGTTGAGCCGCTTTATTGAACTAGTGAATGCACTGGAAGATGATAGTGCAGAGATGCCATTGCATACCCAGACTGACCATGTGATCAAAACATCAGGCTTATACACCATGTATGAGCAAGAAAAAGGCGAGAAATCAAAGGCACGCATTGAGAACTTAGAAGAACTTGTGACTGCTACACGTCAGTTTGAAAAGCCAGAAGAAGCGGATGAAATGAGCATGCTGACGGCGTTTTTGACGCATGCGGCACTTGAAGCTGGTGATGGCCAAGCCGACGAGTTTGATGATGCGGTACAATTAATGACCCTGCACAGTGCTAAAGGGTTGGAATTCCCACTGGTATTTATGGTCGGTGTTGAAGAGGGCATGTTCCCTAGCCAAATGTCGGCCGAAGAAGCCGGGCGTTTGGAAGAAGAGCGCCGCCTTTGCTACGTTGGCATGACGCGAGCCATGCAAAAACTGTACATCACTTATGCTGAAATTCGCCGTTTGTATGGGCAAGATAAATACCATAAGCCTTCGCGTTTCATTCGTGAACTGCCAGAAGCTTGCTTAGATGAAGTACGCATGAAAGCGCAGGTAAGCCGACCAACCAGTGCCGGACGCTTTAGTCAAAGCGCGGTTAAAGAGACCTTTAACGAAACTGGCTTTAGTTTGGGTGCACGTGTCAAACACCCGATTTTTGGTGAAGGCACCATTATCAACTTTGAAGGTAGTGGACCACAAAGTCGTGTTCAAGTGGCTTTTAACGGGGAAGGCATTAAATGGCTAGTGACGGCTTACGCTAAGTTAGAAAGGCTATGATCACTAAGTCACTGATGAACAATAAGTCACTGATGATCACTAATAGCAGAAATGCTTGCTGTTCGGGCATTAACTCCCTTAAGCATCGGTTATTCATGCTTAAGGTAATGCATTGAATGAAGCAAGAGTCTTTGTAAGACGAGATATTTGCATTTTAGCCCAATAAAGAAAAACCCCGAGGGCAAAAGCCCTGCGGGGTTATAGTCTTACTCGCAGCAATCCAGCTACAAAAGTGCTCCATGCATCAAATCCATGATAGTGTGCTGTATTCCGTCAGCTTATTCCTTACGTCGCCTTCCTAGCGGTGTCCTTTTTTGACCTTCCTGGCCTGCCAACAATCCACGTTAGCGTTCATCACTTGTTCCCTGAGCGGTGTCCTTTACATCATCCTGATGTTCAGTCCTTGCCTCATCCAGAGGTGTCCATTGTCTTTCCTTAGTAGCAACCATCCTAGTTACTATTGCGTCCATTCAATGTCCAATTCGCTTTCCATGCCGACCATTCATCCTGAGTAGTCGTCTCTTCATCCTGAAGATGACCAAATCCTTGGTGCTTTCCTGTTCCGTGTCAGAATCCTTCCGACGAGGTACATATTACCCATCTCTAATTTATCGGCAATGCTAGGAAAACGATTTCGTAATGTTTTTTTTGGGCTTACAGCACTCTATTTGTTATAAATCAAATAGTTATCTTATTTTGTGGGTGTTTTTTCTATGGAAAAAGCGATATTTGCTCACTTGTTTGTAAGAGATCTCGCACAAGAAGGAACGTTGATCACTGCATTAGGCTGCAAAGACCGTGAATGCTTGCAGTACAATAAGCCCGCCAATAGCAGTGAAAATAACCCCACACAGGCCATCAATGTAGGAGCTAAGTGATTGTAAACGCTTTTGTAATCGCTTAGTTGACAGCATCCAAGCAAGGCTGGCAAACCACAGCAATGAAAGCCCCCATAGAACGAGCAGTGCGCTTGCTTTGCCGGATAGCGACATGCCAGCAGGGACTAAACTCGACATCAGGCTGATAAAAAACACCAAAGCTTTGGGATTAAGGATATTAGTCATGAAACCACGAGAGAAAGCTTGGCGTTTATTGCTCAACAATAACGCAGGGTTTTCGATAATCTCGTTACTTGAAGGGCTTTTCCACTGAGAGTATGTGGCTTTTAGTGCTCCTATCCCAAGGTAAAGCAGGTAGCTACCGCCAGCCAACTGTAGAATGGCAAATAACGTTGGATGCTGGTGCACTAGGTAGCTCACCCCCGTCAAACTGAGTAGGGAGTGAAATAAAATGCCGCATGACAACCCAAGTGCAATGAATACACCTGTTTGACGGCCATAGCGCGTGGCGTTTTGTACTACTAACGCGACATCTGGCCCTGGGCTCATTAGCGCCACAAAGTGGACGCTGGCAAGGGTAATTAAAATACTGGTTTCGTTCATGTAACGTGATTTCTCTAGAGTTTTGATGAGGTTGTGGTTATTTCAGGAGTCAGCTTGCGCTTATAAGTCAAACCATCAAAGCTAAACAGCACTAACGCGCCCCAAATAAAGGCAAAAGTGATCGCTTTGTCACTAGTAAAGGCTTCTCCATAAACCAAAACGGCGAGTAAAAGCATCAAACTTGGGCCGATATATTGGAAAAACCCCAGTGTAGATAGTTTTAAACGAGTTGCAGCACCGGTAAAACACAATAGTGGTAGAGTCGTGATAACCCCTGCTGCAACCAGCAAAATGTTAAGACTTGTGGGGTTAGTAGCCATGTTTGAGGTGGCTGAATCGGCAATAAATAGTAAATAAATAGCCGCCGCAGGCAGCATCACTAAGGTTTCAATGAACAAACCAGTTTGTGCATCCAGTGCTACCTTTTTACGCAACAATCCATAAAAACCAAAGGTGGTGGCTAACGCGATGGCCACAACGGGCACTGAACCAAAAACCACCAGCTGAATGGTTACTCCAATCGCAGCCAGTGCAACGGCGACCCATTGCAGTTTACGCAGTCGCTCGCCAAGAAATAGCATCCCAAGCACCACATTCAATAGTGGATTGATATAGTAGCCTAAGCTGGCATCTAGCATATGGTTGGCATTGACTGCCCAGATAAAAATAAGCCAGTTGCTGCCGACCAAAAGCGAGGTTGTGATTAAATAGAGCATTTTGCTTTTATTGGTCATCACATCGCGTACGCTGCGCCAACTACGGCCAAAATGCAATAATGCAGCGAGCAGGAAAAATGACCAGACGACACGGTGGCTGAGGATCTCTAACGCGGAAACCGCGCCGATCGCTTTAAAATAAATGGGAGCAATGCCCCACATGGTATAAGCACCGATGGCTAATAGAACACCCTGTCGTGAGCGTTGCTGTTCTTCTTCTGGAGTCATTTACTATCTTTCTCGGAGGGGTTGACCGCTGTGCAGCGAAACGATTCGACAGTATATACCTATCCGAGTTTTAGTTGCATCTTTGTTAATAAGCTAAAGAGGCTGGCCAGCACAGTTGGTGAGAAAGCATGACAACAGCGATCAATTGTATAGCACACACATTTTGCGGTTTTATTCACCATCGAACACCACTACAATAAGACGCTTTGTTGCTTGGGCTTGAACAAGCTTGGCTGCCGTTGCTTATCACTACCACCTTGGAAACTTCATGACCGCCACTTTAATTGCTCAACAAGCTGATCCCGCGCCTGATAGCTCAAGCAGTATTTTACAGACTGTTTTTGGTTATCAGACTTTTCGCGTTGGCCAGCAAGAGGTCATTGAGGCGGCATTAGCAGGGCAAGATAGCTTGGTAATTATGCCGACGGGTGGGGGTAAATCACTCTGCTATCAGATTCCCGCTTTAGTGAAAGAGGGCATTACGTTGGTCATTTCGCCGCTGATTTCTCTCATGAAAGATCAAGTAGACCAACTCAAAGCTAATGGCGTGGCGGCTGAATGTATCAATTCAACCATGTCGCGAGAGGCGTTGATCTCGGTTTATAACCGGATGAATTCAGGGCAGCTAAAGCTGATTTATGTCTCGCCAGAACGTGTGTTGATGCGTGATTTTATCGAACGTTTACACAGCTTACCGTTAGCCATGATTGCGGTTGATGAAGCGCACTGTATTTCGCAGTGGGGGCATGATTTTCGTCCTGAATATGCCGCCCTTGGTCAGTTGAAGCAGCAATTTTCGCATGTGCCATTTATGGCTTTAACCGCCACCGCTGATGATGCTACTCGCAGCGACATTTTACATCGTCTACAACTGCAAGAACCTCATGTTTACTTGGGCAGTTTTGATCGCCCGAATATTCGCTATACCTTGGTTGAAAAACATAAGCCGGTTTCGCAAATCATCCGTTATCTCGATACTCAAAAAGGTCATTGCGGCATTATTTATTGTGGTAGCCGTAAAAAAGTTGAAATGTTGACTGAAAAACTGTGCAACAACCATATTCGCGCGGCCAGTTACCATGCGGGGATGGATGCGGATGAGCGCGCTTATGTACAAGAAGCTTTTCAACGTGATGATATTCAAATCGTGGTGGCAACGGTGGCGTTTGGTATGGGGATCAATAAACCCAATGTACGCTTTGTTGCCCATTTTGATATCCCACGCAACATTGAATCGTATTACCAAGAAACAGGGCGAGCAGGGCGTGATGGCTTACCGGCTGAAGCGATGATGCTTTATGACCCGGCCGATATTAGCTGGCTTCGTCGTATGTTAGATGAAAAACCAGAAGGGCCGCAAAAACAGGTCGAAAGCCATAAACTGGGGGCAATGAATGCGTTTGCTGAAGCACAAACCTGTCGCCGCCAAGTTCTGCTGAATTATTTTGGTGAGTACCGTGAGAAGCCGTGTGGTAACTGCGATATTTGCTTAGATCCACCCAAACATTTCGATGCCACGCAAGAGGCACAAAAAGCGTTATCGTGTGTTTATCGCGTCAATCAAGGGTTTGGTATTGGCTATGTGGTGGAAGTGATGCGCGGTATGCAAAATATCCGTATTCGTGAAAATGGCCACGATAAGCTCACTACTTATGGCATCGGTCGAGATCACAGCCACGACTACTGGGTCAGTATTTTTCGTCAGTTGATCCACAAAGGATTGCTGCAACAAAACATTACCCGCAACTCGACCTTGCAGCTTACCGAAGAAGCGCGGCCATTATTGCGTGGTGAAATGTCGTTAGAGCTTGCTATCCCAAGACTTGATACTGCTGCTCGTGCTGCGAAATCAGATAAATTGTCCAATAAGAATTACGACAAAGCTCTGTTTGCCAAGTTACGTAAGTTGCGTAAATCGATCGCCGATGAAGATGGTCTGCCTCCTTACGTGGTGTTTAGTGATGCCACCTTGATCGATATGGCAGAAATCTTACCAACTTCTTACGGTGAAATGTTGGCAGTAAATGGGGTGGGGCAACGCAAACTTGAAAAATATGCCGACCCATTTTTAGACTTAATTCAGGAGCATTTAACCCACCATGGCTGAGTTTGGTTTAGCGCATTATCTACAAGAGGAAGGGCGACTAATCCTGAGCGCCCCACGTTTTGATTTTGATACTTTTCCTCAATTTGGGGAGCGTTTGGTTGATTTGCTTTCGGCAAGTGTCATTGAAAAACAGTGGGACGCTGACATTCATTCATGGTTGATTGACTTTGAAGGTTGTCAGCTATTTCTGAAAGCAGAACATTACAGCGAATGTATGTGGTTAGAAGCACTGTCGATAAAAGAGAGCCAACAAGAGATGGATTTCTTGGCGCAGCTTTTTGCTCGTGGTTGTTAGTCGCTTAAGCCAATTTTTATTCTGTTCTATTTTGTCATCACCTAATACGCTATTGAAGAAAGCAAACCCCGCCCCGTTAGAAAATCTGCCGAATATCCGATGAAATATCATCAATCAACTGCCGAGCGGATTCATCTCTTTGTTGAACTAGGGTGATAAATATCAGGTCGGTGAGAACGTTCTGAGCGGTACGCGAAGCGATAGAAGAGCTGCGATGTTGGCTTTCGTCTGCGATGGTATCAAAGGAGAGATCCGCCAGCTCGCGTAATCGATTTTTTGTCGGTGAAGTGAGAGCAATGACCTTTGCACCCTGCTCTTTAGCCGATTCTGCGGCCACCAAAATCTCTTTCCTATTCCCAGAAAATGAAATCACAATTTGGATATCTTGTACCGAAAGGGTGCGAGCAGTGGCGATTTGAACGTGGCTGTCTTGTTCGGTTAATGCAGTGATGCCTAACTTTAACAGCTTGAAGGCTAAATCTTTTGCGGTAAGAGCTGATCCACCGATCCCCACTATTTGTACTCGGCTTGCAAGGTTTATCCATTGAATAGCTTGGTTAAAGTGGCTAAATGAAAGTGCATTGGTGGTGTGAAACATGGCGTCAGTTTTGGCCTGCACCAGTTTTTGTGCGATAACGGCGATGGGGTCATCGACCAAAATATTACTGTGCAAAGGGGTGGTATGCATCGCTTGCTTGCGGCCGAGCTCTTCTGCCAATGCCAACTTGAATTCGCTATATCCCTTAAAACCAATTTTTTGAGTGAATTTTACAATACTAGATTGGCTCACTTGAGCGTGGTCAGCCAATGCTTGGCTAGTGGCCGTGGCGGCTTTTTCTGGATAAGCGATGATCCAATCCGCAATTTTTAAGCCGCTACGAGAGAGCTGCGTACGGCGGCTCATTAGCTTGTTCATCACAGACATCATTTTCCTCTCATTTTTTTGAATAAATTATTCCATTGTGGAAATAATTAAACTAATAGCTAGGTGGCTGTATTTAATGTTTATTTGTTTTATTTTTGTTGTTTTAGTCACGCGATAAGGGGCCATTATTCCACTCATTCACAGCACAAAGAATAACCTTTGATGTGATTTGCGTCACTTAACTGGAATATTTTATTCCATAGAATCGCCTCAGTTTCGAATTCCTATAGAGAAAGATTTGATGAAAATTGATTTAACCCAGTTGGTCACCGAAGGCCGCAATTCAGCCAGTGCTGATATCGACACGCTTCCAACACTCGAAATGCTACAAGTTATCAACCGTGAGGATCAAAAAGTCGCGTTCGCTGTAGAGAAAACGTTACCTCAAGTTGCAGAGGCCGTAGATGCCATTGTATTAGCGTTCCAAACGGGAGGTCGCTTGATTTATATGGGGGCGGGTACCTCTGGTCGTCTTGGTATTTTAGATGCCAGTGAATGTCCGCCGACGTATGGTTCTCACCCAGACTTGGTGGTGGGCTTAATTGCCGGTGGTCATCAGGCAATCCTCAAAGCGGTCGAAAACGCGGAAGACAATGCAGAGCTTGGACAGGATGATCTGAAACATCTTCATCTAACAGATAAAGACGTAGTGGTTGGTATTGCGGCAAGTGGCCGTACACCTTACGTATTGGGCGGTATGGCTTATGCCAAATCGGTAGGGGCTACGGTGGTCGCTATCGCGTGTAACCCACAATGTGCGATGCAACAACAAGCCGACATTGCGATTATCCCGGTAGTTGGTGCTGAAGTTGTTACGGGTTCTTCGCGTATGAAAGCGGGCACTGCGCAAAAACTGATCCTCAACATGCTGACCAGTGGTGCCATGATCCGCTCAGGTAAGGTGTTTGGTAATTTGATGGTTGACGTTGAAGCCACCAATGCCAAGTTAATTCAGCGTCAAAACAACATTGTTGTTGAAGCAACGGGTTGTAATAGTGATCAAGCAGAACAGGCGCTCAATGCTTGTCATCGTCATTGTAAAACCGCCATTTTAATGATTCTTGCCGATATGAATGCTGAGCAAGCGACACAAAAACTCGCTAAACATCATGGGTTTATTCGCGCGGCACTTAACGACCAATAAAATAATAAGACTGGATTTATCCAAAGGATGTCCTCATGGCAAAAATAACTTCAAGCATGATTGTGAAGCTCCTGAGCGCAGTGGGCGGTAGCAATAACATTAGCAAGTGCGGCAACTGTATGACGCGCCTACGTTTAACATTGAACAATAATGCCTTGGCTGATCAAGCGACCATAAAAGCGATTCCCGGTGTAATGGGTGTGGTGGAAAGTGACCAACAGCTACAAATTATTTTAGGCCCTGGTAAAGCGCAAACGGCAGCGGAAATGATGAATGAGATGCTGGCGAATGGTGAAACGGTAGCGGCAGAGATTGATATTGAAAACCAAGATTTATCGACCATCGCTTCTGAACAAAAAAAGCAGATGAAGAGTAAGCAAACCAGTGGTGTTCAACGTTTTCTGAGCAAATTTGCGACCATTTTTACCCCGCTGATCCCCGGTTTTATTGCTGCCGGTTTATTGCTTGGTTTTGCCACATTGCTTGAGCAGATGTTTGTGATTGACCAGTCACCAAGTCAATTTATGCTTGATTTGATTGCTTATATGAAGGTGTTTGGTAAAGGGCTATTTGCTTTCTTGAGCATCTTGATTGGTTATAACGCGCAGCAAGCGTTTGGTGGCTCGGGGGTTAATGGTGCGATTTTAGCTTCTTTATTTGTGCTTGGTTATAACCCTGAAGCCACAACCGGTATCTATTCCGGTATGAATGAGTTCTTTGGTTTCACCATCGACCCGCGTGGCAACATCATCGGTGTTTTATTGGCGTCTATTTTGGGCGCTCAAGTAGAGCGTAAAGTGCGCCAATATATGCCCGATGATCTGGATATGATTTTAACTTCAGTGGTGACCTTGCTCATTATGGGGGTGGTGACTTTCTTGGTGATCATGCCAATTGGTGGCGAACTCTTTAAAGGTATGTCTTGGCTGTTTCTGAACCTGAACGATAACCCGTTTGGTGCAGCGCTGTTATCTGGTCTATTCTTGATTTCGGTGGTGTTTGGTATTCACCAAGGTTTTGTACCGGTTTATTTTGCGTTGATGGACGTGCAAGGTTTTAACTCACTGTTTCCTATTCTGGCGATGGCTGGTGGTGGTCAAGTGGGCGCGTCATTAGCACTTTACTTTAAAGCGAAAAAAGATGCGCTGCTGCGTACTCAAGTAAAAGGTGCCATCATTCCCGGTATTTTGGGTATCGGTGAACCGCTCATTTATGGTGTGACGTTGCCGCGAGTGAAACCCTTTGTGACAGCCTGTATTGGCGGTGCTGCGGGTGGTTTCTTTATTGGTTTAGTCTCTTACCTTGGTTTACCGGTTGGGTTAAATACGGTATTTGGCCCATCGGGTATTGTCGCGGTTCCTCTGATGACTTCAGCCGAAGGTATTTTTGCTGGTATGGCGGTGTTTGTCGGGGGGCTTTTGATTTCATACGTTGTCGGCTTTCTCACCACTTACTTCTTTGGCTGTAAAAATGTTGATTTAAGCTAATTCACCCAACCCCTATAGGTGTGAAGTAGCCGCACCTTTAGTTAACCTTGATGATTCATCGATAAGGGTTCGCTAAAGGTGCTTTTTTATTCTAGTGGCTTTGGTTGAAATACCCATTATGGTTGCTGTGCTAGGTTAGGTTCTATCGATATATGTAAAGTATCGTTATAGGTTCCACCGGGTTTACGGTTTGTATCACCGACAATAAAGGTGATTGGAATTGGCCTGCCTGAGGTAGCTTGATCGGAATGCCATTGAGACGATGTCTTGCTTAATTCGATCGGTTGGTTATCAAGCAACATTTGATAAGCAATATCCCACTGAGCATCCGCTGATTGGTGGCGCATCACACCTCGATACATCGATTCAATCGAAATTGAATAACTAGCAGTACTTTGTACCCACAGCTTGGGCGCGGAATGTATGACTTTATTCGCCGTCAGTTCACCAATATCAAGGTCATAATGTTGTTGCGACAAGCCATAAAACTGGATTTTGGCACTCGGCAGTACAACCGCCTCAATATTGAGTGACAGTTCTTGTTCGCTTTGATTCTGTAGCAACGATGTCCCGCTGAGCGTTGCCTTTAACTCACCAGAAAAGCGACCAGCATCTAGCCACTGTTTTGCAGGGTACTTGATTTGAAAAGTCGTGACAGGCTTACTTTCTGACAAGGTAATATACCAGCGTCCTGCTTTTTGATAGCCATTACTGCCTTGCCACTCGAATTGGATTTGTTGCTGATTGGTGCTGCGTAAAGAGCTAGCACCTTTATCCAGATCAATTTCGACCTCTATGCTGCATTCTTCACCTTGAATATCCGATCTTAGTCGGTAATTTTGTACCAGTGCTGATTGCCCGGTGGCGAAAACGTCATAGGTATTTTGCGAGGAAATGGCATCAAGACTGACAAGGCTTGCTTGGCAGCCAGCGTATAGCGAGTGAGAGGCAATGAGTGCGAATAGGCCCATTGTCCATGTATTGATTAAGCGGCTAATCCACATACAAATCTCCTAATAAGATCAACACATCACTGCCTTCTTCGATGGTGATCTCTAATGATTGTTTCTGTTTTATATTGAGTTCAAGAAGATAGGTGCCAGGGCGCATTCCGGAAACCGCAAAACGTCCTTTACGGTTAGTGAAAAACTCGATTGGTTCTTGTTCTGCATCACCTAAATAGTGAGCAACACCGGCGATCAAAGAGATAGGTTGATTGGTTTGACGATCGATCAAATTACCCATCACGGTCAGTACCGCATCGGATCCAATTTGCAATTGGTAACCTTGGTTGTAGCCAGGGGTAAGTAAGAATGCACCATCACCAAGATCATAGCCGGGCGGTAGGTCTTCCACATCATAGCCCACAAGTTGTGAGTTATAGGCGACCAGATCAGAGACCAAAAAGTTGCGCTTTGATTGACCATAAACGCGTGCGTATTCGCTGTTTCTTTCGGGATCAATCGCTACTTTGTTTTCAGCCAAACTGCTGTGTTTCTTTATGACCGCAAATGCTTCGCCCACTCGGCGACCGACCGCAACAGAGGTTCCAGCAAAGGCAATCGCACTGGAGACTTCTAGGCGTGTATTGTGCGTCCGTTGATCTTGGTTAAAGTCTTGATATCGCGTAGTGTGGTCAGCGATCACTTCAAAGCGGTTGGCGGTATAATTCACCCCCGCATCAAGGTTGGCATCGCTGTCTCTTTCATTGACGAGTGTGGCATAAGCTTGCACGCCACCTGTGTTGCCTTCGCCCTCACGATAAGTAATGTCTGCGGTGGTTTTATCTTGCGAGCTATCGTAGCGACCAACGATGCGAGTCGCTTGGCTTAGCGGCCAACTTAATGTTAGTGATGTATTCACTTCATCATCACTGTATTGATAATCTCGGTAATCAACGCGAGCACTCCAGGTTGCTGGCGTTCCAAAGAGAGGGCCGGATAAACTTGGGCTGACAGACCAATAGTTATCATCTTGGTCTGAGCCTGAACTATACGTTGCTGACATCGCGCCGCGTAAGCGCGGAGTCATATCGAGTGAGCCAAACATGGATACGTAATGTTCCACACTATTGACTGGCGTGTTGGTTATTTCTAGATCTCTAATCCCAACAAAATTATCGGTTTGATAATCATAAATGATGCTCCATTGTGCATTGAGCGAATGGCTATCATCAAATTCGGCATCGAAGGCAACACGAAATGCGTGTCCATTGCCCACATCAGGATGATGGCTCGTTGAGGCGATAAATTCAGTCACCCCGATAGGGCTAGCAAACAGCAACGAGCCACCATATTGATATAATTTATCTCGACTTTGTGCATTGACGCCTAAGGTTAGCCAAGGCGTAACACCGGCATCAAAGTAACCATGCACTACATGCTGCGAGGTTTCATAATCTAATTGCTTATCGTCAAATTCACTTGGCACACCTGCGACCAAGCTATATTCAAACTCGCCACTGTTGAGTAAGTCATTACCGGTCGCAACGGAGAATTGCACTCGCTCTTGCTTACCCGTTGAGTCAGTGATGATAAGTTCAATGTCATTGTTTCCTTGCGCCAAAGGAATGTCATTTAAATTGTAACTACCAGCACTGAGTGTTAAGCGTTGCACGATGACACCGTCAATCACGACATCGACGTTAGATGTGCGCAGTAAGGTAAAAGATTGTGTCGCTTTAGGGCGAACATTTCTGGTCGGGATTAAGGTGAAATCGCGGGTAATGCCAATGCCTAAAATATCCACGCTGTCTTGTAAGTTTTTACCGGCATTAAACATATCACCGATCACTAATCGCGTACCTTGCGAAGGAAAGTCGACATTGAGGCGTGTTCCTTGGCGAGCATAAATAGATGATTCATCATTGGCGTTCTCATAAGTTGATTCATACTCGATATTAGCAGGGCCAATATTTAACGCCGCGTCAAAGCGGTGGCTATAGAGTGTCTCGCGTTGTGAATCATCGTTATCAACAGCTTGGCTTTGCATGCCTGATAGGCTGATATTGAGGTAACCACTGACAAAAGCCGGGGTGAGCTTACTGGCATTTATTTGAGATGAGGATAGCGAAAGTTGTTGAGTTAACAGTTGTTCCGGTGGGACGATAATGACACATTCCAAGCTGGAAAAATCGAAATTTAAGTCAAGACCTGCGGCACGAAAATCTTGCTGAGAAAGCATATCGCCACGACTGGCTTCACTGAGGGTATTAATGGCTTGCTCTGAAACTAGGGTAGCTAAAAGCGCTAGGGTACTGGCTTTGGGCAGTAAAATGTCATCATCAGCGGTGATGGTGATTTGCGCCTCACCGATAACACCATCACTCACTTTCAACAGCGATACTAACTCAATATCTCGCCCTGTCGGGTTCAATTTGACGACTTTTTCTTGCGCCCAAACCAGTTGGCTGCATAGCCCGAACAATATCAGCCAATAAATACCACCTCGTGCCGTTTTCATTGCACTATTCCACGGTAATCCCCAGCCGGAATGGGTTGAACTGGAGTAATCACTATCGATGACATCGGTGGAATGAAATGTTCACCTAACGCTTTATTAAGTGTTGTTTGCCAACGATTTTCAGTATTAAAAAAGTGCAATAGCTCTGTGTAGGTATAACGATTGCCACTGTTTTTCAAGGTGACGGAGCCATCTTCACTAACATGCAGACTGACCTTTGCGTTCTGATTATTAGAAAAAATGTGTACGAGAGCGTTGTAGTTCACTTGTACGGAAATGCCACTGTCATGTTGAGAAACGTTGCTTGTTAGAGCGTTACTATCACTGGCAAATTCAGAGGCTAATAACGGCTGACTGAAACGCAAAAAATAGCTTTCAGATGTGGTGAGTTCTGCGCCCACCCACTGTAAGCGAAAGACTTGTGATTGACCCGGTTGCAAGACAGTTGCTAACGGAAAAAATAGTAACGAGCCGTCTTCAATTTGTTGTGAAATAAATCCACCATCAGGCTGAAAAATAAGGCGACGTAGGCTAGTTTCAAGCGGTACTTTTTGGGTGCTGTTGTTGGTGACAACCACTTGCGCCATGCCGCCGCTTTGCGTATCCATCTCTAGTACCGTTGGTGACATGATAATCGCTTGCGATGAAGCACTGAAGATACAAACAATACACGTCCAAAAAAACCGTAAGCACGCTTTCATCATTCATGCCTCATTCAGTCAATGTTTTCAATTTCAATCGATGTTGATTGTGCGTCAAAGCCTTCTGGTGGTTGCATCACGAAGATGCGTTTTGATTTTGGTAAAATGAGCGTACCAGCAAGAAACTTACTAATATCGCTACCTGGTAGGAAGAGGGATTGATTGTGATCGGTGATTCGCCAATTTGTTTTGGATAGGCGGCCGTAACTCTTACCATCATTGGTTATTTCAACTAACCACTTGCCATCTTTCTGCTCGACTCGCTCAACTTTCATTGCAGGGTTAGTATTTTTAGGTCTGACATTGAGCAAGGTATTAAACTGCATCAGCACACCGATGCTAGCCGTTTCGTCGGTGTCAGCTCGCTCTACTTTTACTTGCTTTACCGCAATCCGATAAGATTGTGATTGTGAAATAGAGGGGTTACCAAGATAGCGGACCATCACCGATTGGGAGCGTCCTGGCGGGATTATCGCGGTAACTGGAATCACTAGCAGGTCATCATCTGCCGGTTTGGTTGTCTCATTACCCATCTCATCCATCGACATCGACAGCGGAATAAACTCGACTGTCAAAGGTTGTTGGCTAGTGTTATCAATCCGCATTGTCATTTGTGATCCCTTACCAACTGGGGTAATTTCGGCCACCATCGGTTGCACTTTATAAGCGTTAGCGACAGAGCTCATTATCAATAATGCAAACAAACCGAGATATTTGGCTATGAACATATGAACCACTCCTTGATTACAAATGGGAGGCTAGCGCCTCCCATCACTACTGCTGTTTTATTATTGCGCGGTAATTTGAACGGTTAGCGTGTCTGAGTAGCCACCAGCCCACAACGCCGTGGCGCTTGTAGTAATCGATAGCGTTGCTGAAACCCCAGTAGCTAAGCTAGTTGAACCGCTGTAGGACTCACTAACGCTCACGTTGTTCAAGCCAGGGCCACCAGGTGCATTAAGGGTAATGGGTGCTAAACCTGATACTGATGGCGTTAAGATAGCGGTATAAGGGATGGCATAGTCTTCGTTATCATCTGATTCGAGACCACCTTCAACACTGGTTAATGTTATCGTTGCACCATCAGAATCGTTACATTTCACCGTAATATCATCTTGAGCGGTTTGCACAGAAGTTACCGCCCCAAAGTTAAGAGCTTGGCTTGATAGGTCAGTAATTTCACAGACAGGCTCAATAAAACCAGTCAATTGAAGAGAAGCAGCGTTTACTTGTGTTCCAAATAGAGCTGATACGGCAACTGCACACATTGTTAGCTTTTTCATACGATAGATTCCTTTAACTTAATGAAAGAGTTACTTGCTATAGCCCCAATCCAAACAGGGCATTGTTCTGCCGTTAGGCAGGTTTTCTAGTTACTGATGTCATGAATTGAGGGATACACATCAATTTCAATGACATCTTCGTAATGGCCCGCATACAGCAGGTTTTCATCTAGTGTTACTCGCATTACCCCTTCTGTGGTAAATGGAATATCACTTGAACCGTAAATAACTGTTGGCGACAGCAGATCCTCACTTGATAGCGATGCATTTAGTCCGATTGAATGAATAGCGATATCTAGCTGGTATTGAGTGAGTAAATTTGTTCTGGATTGTAATAACCGTAAACCACCATTTTTGGAATAAATCGACATCTTTAATGGTTGATTGCAATAAACATCAAACGGCAGGGACTTTATCTTCTCATTCGAAAAGTCCATTTTATTGCCCGTTCTAAAGTTCATTTCACATTGGTTTTTTATATGGCCAGAAATCGTTAATGATAAATTTTCACTATTTACAGCAAGCGCCTGCTCGCCCAAATTCATGAGAGGGATAATAAAAAAAACAATGCTTTTTGTTATAGCCCTCATAATGCAACCTTACCTGCTGTCAACATGCCAGTAACTATAAGGCTGGAAATTTAACGTGGAGTATTAAAGAAGAATGAGTAAATTTAAAAAGTAGTAGTGGAGTAGTATGGGATTTTTTGGTTTTTAATATTTAAAGCTTATATTTCATATCGTTACATGTTTGTTTTATTTGATGGTGACTTGTTTCAATTTAGAGACAGAAAAAAGGTCGATCATGATATACATTATTAGCATTGCTATTTATGTTTGGTTGCTAAATTAATTTTATAGGTCTACTCACTAATTCCGAGGTCTAACCATGGAAGGAAAAGTATTAGATAAGCGAAATTCTGAAAAGAAGGTGTTGTTCTTAGGACGGAAAAATATTCATTCTAGGCTTATCCAAAGAGAGCTATGTAAATGTAATAAATTTTCGATAAAACATCAGGATATAGAAAAATTTAGCCAAGATGAGAGCGTGGATGAAATTGCCGTAGTTCTTATCGGTTATGATTATATTAATGATCAGCTATATAACCATTTGCTCTCAGCGATGACCTTAAATCTAAATCTTGTGATTTATAATGTACCGCTGGATCTGTGCACTGAAGAAATTGCGTCATGGGTATGTTTAAAAGGCATTCTTTATGAAGATGCACCAGTCGAACATCTGATTCGATGTGTGGAGTCTGTGGCGAATGGAAATTTGTGGCTGCCACGTGAATTAATGGCAAGCATGCTCAATCAACTCAAACCTTATGCTTTGTCTTCTCAACACGGCTTAGAAGAATTGACCAAGCGTGAAAAGCAAATTCTCGATCGTTTAGTATGTGGTCGCTCTAACCTACAGATAGCCAATGAACTATTTGTTGCTGAAAGCACAGTCAAAACACACATCTATAAACTGTATAAGAAGATCAACGTCAACTGCCGCCGCGAAGCAATCAGATTTGTCCGCCAGCATGGTGAAGCGGAAGCGCAGCTATGAATATCTCATTTTTTAGTTAACTCTTTTCTATTGCCAATAGATTCATTATGAAGGGCTGTGATTTTCAAGCATGCTGATCTTAGTTTTATTTGTGCGGGTGGGTATAATCATGCAATAGCAAACATAACTAGCTTAGAACCACTAACAATGAAACCAGGTCGAAACGACGCTTGTCCTTGTGGCAGCGGTAAAAAATACAAACGTTGTTGCATGAACCGAGTGTCAAAGCTGCATGCTGAACTCTTTGATGATGTTGAGCAAATGGTTGCGATGAATCCTAATTTATCGCTCGATGAACTCAATGTAGTGATGCAACACAAAGTTCAGGAGCGTAATAACTGCTCACACTCTGATTTTTGTGGTTTATCATCTACGCAAATGGCCAATTGGCTCTATGCGCCTTTTGATGAATTACAATGGGTGACAATGTCCACGCCAGATGATCTCTCATCTAGCCCTGTGATGCGATATTTGGCGCTGATTTTAGACGAAGCTATGCAAAACGAGGGATCGTTTAAGGCCACGAGTAAAGGTAACTTACCGGCCAAGTTAGTCAAACTGGCCAGTGGCTTATTGCCGCAATTTGCTGTTTCTCAATTTGAGCGTGATATTAGCATCAGTGATTTTGCTGGTAGCAATGAAGATAAATTTAATGCCCTACACTATGCTCGTATTTTAGCTGAAATTGCAGGCATCATTTATCGTCGCAGTGGCCGTTATCATGTGAAAAAAGCCGCCCAGAAGCAGTATCAGGTCCATGGTCTTCAAGTCTTTTTTAAACCCATGCTAGAAGCCACGATAACTCAATACAATTGGGGCTATTTTGACGGTTTTGATCATGAAGTGAATTTACAAACCTTCTGGCTCTTTATGTTGTGGCGTTTACAAGGCCATGGAAATGTTGGTCAGTTGATTGATGAGATGGAAACCGCATTTCCTGATTTGTTGCGTGAATTTCCATCGGATGGCTATTTTTCACCAAAACAGAATTTAAGTCTCTTGATTGAGTCGCGCTTTATTGATCGTTTTTTACAGTTTTGGGGATTTGTTATCATTGATCCAAGACGCTACGTTAATGGTGAACCAGTCGCCAGAAAAGTGCAGATCCAACCTTTGTTGACCCAAACGTTCCAATTCACAATAAATACATAGCAAGGTCATCGTGAGCGAATATCAATACTATAAATTCGAGCGTTTGGATGGGTATTTAGATGCTAAAGCGCGTCAAGCACTCAGATCGATTTCAAGCCGTGCCGAGATCAGCGCTACGTCCTTTCAGGTGTATTACACCTACAGTGACTTAAAGGCTGAGCCTTCTGAGTTGATGGTAAAATACTTCGATATCGGTTTTTATTATGCTGATTGGGGCTCAATCGATGTATACATCAAGCTACCAGCTGGAACGCTTCCAGATGTGTTACTCGGCTTTTCAATAGATGGGCTTTATGTGCATCAAAGCGATGAGTGGCAGTTGCTGATTTTTTCCATCGAGGAGTATGACGAATATTTTGACGATGAACATGCTGACGATTTTTTCCAGCATTTAGCTGCTTTACGCAGCGGTTTAATGCAAGGGGATTGGCGCCTTGTGTACTTCATGTGGCTCAAAGCGTTTGATTTTAATGATGACGTTGAGCGAATGCCGTTGATTCAATTCGATTTTGAACACCTCAGTGAAGAGTTGCAGGCCTTTGCGGCACTGTATGATATTCCCTTAGCATTGGTTAAGGCGCTCGCCATGGTGCTGAACGAACAATCAAGTCACCAAGCCAAACAACCCCATTTTCAGTTTGATGCGTGGCTACACAATCTCACGGATGCGGAGAAAAATACGCTACTACGCACGCTGTTTGAGCAAGGCCAGCTAACCCGCCACCAAGCCTTAGCACTGACGCGAAAAGAACCAGCCAGCAAAGACGAAGCCTATCTGTATTGGTTAACGCTCGACCTAATTTCCCCTTTCATCGAGCAAGCGCAAAGCCAATTACAGCAAGAGCAAGCAGAGGAACTCGCAAAAAAATTAGCCATCGAAAAAGCGGAAAAAGAAAAATCGTTGACGGATATCTACAATCAGCGTGAACGCTTCTGGCAGCAAGCACAAGAGCAAGCGAATCGAACTTGCGCCAGTGGTTACGATACGGCATCACGCTATCTGCATCAGCTGTTTGAGGCTTATCAGTTCAAAGCTGATAAAGCGGCGTTTGAACAACGCTTTAAGCGCTTTGTTGTGGCGAATGATAGCCGTAAAGCACTATTAAATCGCTTGAGTGATTTGCTTTAAACGATGGGGCTATAGGCCGACCAAATGACGTGAGCAAAAAACTGATTGAGGGTTGATTGAAAGGTTGTAAGCCCACCAAAAGGTCTACAGATTATTACCTATAAAGTAACGTTGTGTAGACCTAGTGCTTCTAGACAATGCGCTTTTACCATCTCTGAGGTAAATACTGTGTGAAATACAAAGGCATCACGATATTGGTTTGTTCTAACGCTGAAGAGCCTTGTGTACCCGTTAACTTAAAGGTTTTACTTGGAGTACATTTTTCAACGTAGGATGCCAACGATTTTGCTCTTGTACGTTTACCACTTTTGACTTCAACAGGGACGATATCGCCTTCATCGGTTGCCAAAATAAATTCGATTTCGGCGCGGGCGTCATTCCATGAATAGCTTGGGTCAACACCAATAGCAGTGAGCTCTTGTTGCACAAAGTTTTCAGCCACATAGCCTTTGTATTCATAGTTTTGTTGCTTAATCTCTTTATAACTGCTGCCTAGCATATGATTGAGCAGGCCCACATCAAACAGAAACAGTTTAACCATATTTTCTTTTTTATAGGCCGCCAGCGGAGATTTCGGCAATCCTTCAACAGGGTAGTTTGGCAAAGCTAAGCGGCAGCAGTTAAGCCAATGGATCGCGGTTTCAAAGTCGCTATAACGAGATTTCCGCTCATGCACATGCTTAAATTTAAAGCGTTTAACGGACTCATCGCTCACAAGTGATAGCTGCGCTGGAATGCTATTAAACACAGATTCAATTAGTGTGGCATCGACCTTGCCTGCGTACTTACCGAAATCGCGGCGATAACCTTCAACTAAATCGGCATGAATTTTTGTGACTTTTTCAACACGCTCTAGAATGCTTGAATCCTTAAACTGATACCAAGCAGAAACGGCTTCCGGCATACCACCGGTAAAAAAATAGTCGGTTAGTTTATCCATCAATTTAGTGTGCACCGCCGGTGTGCTTGCTTGACTCTCAAATGCTTTGATCAGTGCTTGCTCGTTGGATGCGTAAATAAATTCTTGGAAGGTCAGTGGTCGTAAATTGTATTGTTCTACCTTGCCTACAGGGAAGGTATTGAGCAAACCAATGTTCGAACCGCTGGCTGCGACAAAATAGGACGGTGCTTTTTCGGCAAAATACTTCAGCGAAGTTACGGCTCGTTCACATTCGCCAATTTCATCTAATATCAGCAAGTCGGTTTCTGGATTGAACGCTTGGTTGGTTAACAACTCAATGTTCATTACTAGCTCGTCAGGTGACAGTGAGCCATCGAACGCCTCTTTGTAGGCAGGATTTTCAAGGAAGTCGATACGAAGGATGTTGGCAAAGGTGTTCCCAAACAACTCTTGCAGCAGATAGGTTTTACCTGTTTGTCTTGCGCCATCGATCAATAATGGCTTGCGCACAGGTTGTTTTTTCCATGCAATTAAGGCGTTGAGTAAGTTACGCTGCATAGTCATTTCCCGCCAATAAAGATTGTTAACGGCCTATACTATAACTCGAATTGCACTTTTATGCGCATAAAAGTGTGGAATTTTACATTTTTTTGCGCATAAAAGTGTAATTTGGTGGTCTTTGGCATTCAGGGATTCACATCATCGCCTTGGTCAATGCGCAAACTAAGCCTAAAAGTAGGATATAAATACAATTATATTGAGCAAAATGGGAATATAGTCCCTTGGGTTGGTGATATGGCTAAGCGTGATTTGCACAAGCAACAGCCGCAATGATACTGTCAAGTTAACCAATGCTATGGCAGTATTTCCATATGAGCATATATAAAAGACACAGATTCCCTCCTGAAATTATCCAACACACCGTCTGGTTGTATTACCGTTTTAGCTTGAGTTTTAGGGATGTAGAAGATCTACTAGCAGAACGAGGCATTACCGTAAGTTACGAAACTATTCGGTATTGGTGTAACAAATTCGAGCGTATCTACAGCAAACGTCTCAAGAAAAACGCCGATCGATTTGGTGATACGTGGTTCATGGACGAGGTGTATATTCACATTCGTGGTGAGCGTCATTACCTTTGGCGAGCGGTAGACCAGGATGGTGATGTTATCGATATTCTCGTCCAGAAAAAAAGAGATGGAAAGGCTGCCAAGCGTTTCTTCAACCGCTTGCTAACGAGAAATCAAGGGGTTAGCCCTTGGAAAATAGTGACAGATAAACTTCGCAGTTATAATGTTGCTCACAGAGAGCTTGTTCCAGAATCAATTCACGACAATAGCAAGTATCACAATAATCGGTGTGAAAGTTCTCATGAACCAACAAGGGTGAGGGAGCGGCAAATGCGAAAATTCAAAAGTAGGGCACATGCGCAGCGCTTCCTCAGTATGTTTTCGCTTGTTTATAACGTATTCAATTTGCAAAGACATTTGTGTCGAGCTGAATTTTACAAAAGTCGAAGAACTGATGCTTTTGCCAAATGGTGTGATATTACCGCGAGTTAATCTACTATTCGTCGAATCGTAGAGGCTAAAACCAGTTAACTTGACAGTACCTTACACACGATAAGCAAATGCCTTTTCTGACCAATAAACGGCTGTTTCACGACACTGACCAATATATTCTAATGGATCAAGCAATTGCTGAATCTCTGACTCAGTAAAGTTTTCTTTCATTATTGAGTTATCACCAAGCACTTCACTATATTCTCGACCACTATGAGTACTCTCCATTGCCAACTCATAAACCAGTTCATGAGCAGGATCTTTACCTAGACGTTCAACCAAGCTCATCATGATTTTTTCACTATTAATCAACCCATGAGTGATCATGACATTCTTTTTCATATACTCTGGATTGATAACAATAGTACGAGTCAATTCTTCTGCTCTAATGACCACTTCTGCAATTAACTCTGCGGCTTCTTGTAATGAATTATCATAGACAAAATAGGCGGAGCTGTCCGCTTCAAATGGTCTTGGTGCCACATACATTGTTGTTGTTAATACAGAATAAAGCTTCAGAGAGTTTGCGATAATGCCTTTCGCTAATTTTGGGTTTACTTTTTGAGGCATAGTACTGCTACCAACGGTTCCTTTTTTAAAGGCTTCAGAAAGTTCACCAAACTCTTCACTGGAGGTTTGATATACTTCTTCAGCCATTTTATGAAACGTTGTTGCAAGCAGTGCTAAATTATTAATATATTCCGCTCTGTAAACTCGATTATTACGAGATGGAATATTCATTGAATGCATTCCAAGCTGATTTGCGACATGATCTTGCACTTCTCGCCCAACAGGTCCCATCGCATGAAAAGCACCAACAGCACCGCCCATCATGACTGTAAAAACTCGTTTTTCTGACTCTTTTAATCTCTCAACAGCAGAAATCAACTCCTCAATCCAAACCGATACTTTATACCCATAAGTAATTGGTAGTGCGTGTTTGCCATGCGTTCTTCCTGGCATAACTGAAAGTTGGTGTTTTTCTGCCAGCTTACCTAGGCTATGAATGGACTGCTCAACAAAGCCCAACAACTTAT
This sequence comes from Vibrio sp. 1180_3, assembly GCF_029478545.1. Lineage (NCBI taxonomy): Bacteria > Pseudomonadati > Pseudomonadota > Gammaproteobacteria > Vibrionales > Vibrionaceae > Vibrio > Vibrio sp. 1180_3. The sequence continues at coordinate 76,139 of NZ_SJFM01000013.1, read as the reverse complement.
TATGAAACTTCTTGAGTTGATAAAGTTGCGCTGATTGTTGAATATTTTGAGTTGTGATCCCGTAATGAACGTATTTGCCACTTTCTTCATCACAAGCTTTCACTAACACTTTAATTAAAGGCATAAACCCATGTCCGATTTCACGGTAAATTCGATCCATTTCTTCTAAATCGATATTGTCCATATGACATGTTTTCGCAATATTTTTTCCCGCTTTAGCCGGAATAATACCCAACTCACCTTGAGCTAAAGCAAGCGCACCTTCTAAATCTAAATAAGATTGCAGTTTTGCATGATAAGAGAGTTCATCTCGTAACCCTCTATCATCTATTGTTTTACTTTTTGAATCATATAGTGCTTTCATTATTATTCCTAAGCCATTTTTGATGTTAAAATGACACCATTCATATGATCATCAACTGAATTACGCACAAACTCAACATGTGGACCAAATACAATATGAATGTGTTTTCCTGATGGGAAGAATGTACCTGCTGATCCAGCAGCTTTAAATTTATCAACATCAAGAAGATCTTTATCTTTAAAGTCAATACGAAGTCGAGTTACACAGTTTTCAACACGTACTATGTTTCCTTTGCCACCTAAGCCTTCAATAACTAATTCAGCAATTTTATCGTACTCTTTATTTAATAATAATGTGTTGTCACCAACATCTTGTTCACGACCTGGTGTTGCTATCTTGAATTTCACAATGGCATAGCGGAACACACCATAGAAAACGACAAAGTTGACAATACCAACCAGAATTAAAGAAATCCATTGAGTGTTTTCATACATCAATCCAAAGATACCAAAATCAAAGATGGTTCCACGAATATAACCAATAGATACGTCTAAGAAATACAATGGAATAGCTAATAAACCAGATAATACGGCATAGACAACAAATAAAACCGGTGCAATAAATAGGAACGAGAACTCTAGTGGCTCTGTAACATTACCAAGGAATGCCGTTAATACCACCGTTAAGATGATTCCACGAGCAAACTTTTTATTCTTAGTAAACGCAGTGTGATACATAGCTAAACCGATCGCAGGTATACGGAATAGTGTTGTCAACATTTGTCCTGATGCTAAGTAACCACCTAAAGTTGGCATCAACTCTTTCCATGCTGGATGATTAGGACCTAACTCAAATAACACATGATTCATAGCTGGTAAAATACCGACGTATTTCACACCATCGATCATGTAGATACCACCGGCTTCTGTAAATCTCAGCATGGAACTTAATACATGATGCAATCCAAATGGAATAAGCAGTCGATTCAATGTCCAATAAGCCCCCATACCAACCCCTTCATACATAAAGAAGCCAGATAGAGAAATCATTGCGGCTGTAAACCATTCCCAAATAAATGGAATGATCAAACCAACAGGCATCGTCACAGCAATTGAAATAATTGCGACCGATTTTTTACCACTAAAGAAGGCAAAAGCAAGAGGCAGTTGCAATCGATAAAACCTATCGGTCACTTTGGCTGCAATTAGGCCCGCAATAATGCCCCCTAATGCTTCAATTTTTAACGTATGTATACCGAGTATCATTCCCTGCCCAGCGAGAGCCAATTTTCCGGTGGCTAAATCTCCTGTTAATGTCAAACTGACCTTCATTGTGATCAGTAGTGTTAAATAAGCAATTACTGAAGCAAAAACGGCAATACCTTTTTCTTTTTTTGACATACCATAAGCAACACCCATTGCAAATAAAAGAGGGATATTAGAAAAAATAACACCTGCAATGGTTTTTAATGATGTAAATAACGCTTTAAAACCTTCACTACCGAGAAAAGGTAGTTGTTCTACCATGTAAGATTGACCGAGTGCACTTGAAACACCCATCAACATACCTACTGGTGCCAAAACGGCAATAGGCAACAACAGTGACCGCCCAAATGTCTGGATTTCTTGTTTAAAAGAGCTTTTCATTTTTATTATTCCTTAATGACTTTTGTATAATTTTAATTTAAATTTAAATTCATTCAATGACACAAATTGTTATCAATTTTTTTCATATTATGACTTTAAATAACTCTAACTTATTGTTATAAATAGAAGTAACGAATTTGATTAATTGGTTATGTGATGCACTTAAAAAAAATAGATTTACAAATTGTGAAACGGATCACAGAGCTAGAAGAGTTTTCCGTTGACTTTATTGCTGAAGATTTACAACAACATAAAATGACTGTTTATCGTTCAATCCAACGTATTAACGATTTTATATCAAAGCAAGATAAGACATCTTCAGACATCGCTTCATGTCACCCGGAAACGGAGCTCTTAAATTATGAACAATACCTTCAGCTATTTAACGATTTGACAGTAATGAACTACAGACACGATTTAAATGAGCGTTCTGAACATCTACTATTCACTTTATGTCTAAAAAAAGTTCTAAATAAAAAGAAGCATTACGAAGCGATCAAAATCAGTTTAAGCTCGTTGAAAAATGACAGTTTACATTTACAAAATATCATCACTAAATATGGATTTTCTTTAGTGACTCATAAAAGAAAGGGAACTCAACTTGTCGGAAATGAAACAATCATTCGCTCTGTTATTGTTAATCAGTTATCTAAAATCATTCAACTAGACGAACAATTAAACTTCAAAATAAAGAGCACTATCACCCCTTTAAATCGTGTTTTGGCCGAACAGTTCATCGATTTATGTAACACGCTTACAATCAATCCAAATCAACTCTATTTGAAACTTAGAGAAGAGCATGACATCAAGCTGTCCTATAATTCTCGAAAATTCATCTTATTATACGTATCGATTACTTTATTGCGTTTCCATCGATATCAAATAATAGCTAAAAGTGAAATCCCTAGCTTAATTCACTGTCAAGTATTTACATTACCAACACTGAACAAAGAAGAAAGTCTCTTATTTTCAAAAATACTCGCTTGTTTAACTTATAAAAAAGGGCGTTATTTATGTTTTAACTCAAAACTACTTAAATTGGTCCGTCAGTTCTCTGAAGGTATACAATCTCGATTTGTTACAACCATCATTAATCAATATGAGTTTAATACTGACATATATGAGTTAATCGAAAGTACGCTAATCAGACAGCAACTTGGTATTCATTTTATCGATAAAAAGCTTGAAAAGGTCATTGGTATTGAACAAAAGGCATATTTAAATATTGCGCCCTATTTTTACTTATTTGAAGATACTTACGCTCTCATTTTTGATGACAACGTGATCGCAACATTAATACTCATTATCAAAAAACATACAGAAAGAAACAAGTCAACAGATAGACAACGTAAACGACTGTGTTTTATCACCAATTCATCTGAAAATAAACTCGGTTATCTTTTTGAAAAATTAAAGACACTCTTTCATGTGGAGTTAACCGAAATATTAGATATTAATGAAATATCACGATTAAAAGAAATCCAGCCTGATGCTATCGTTTGCTTTACTCACAAGATAGAAATACTGATTAAAAAATCTGGACATCAGCCTGAAAAGCTAAAATTCAATGCAACACATACAGAATTACAAAATTTTGGTAAGAAATTGCAATTATCAAGAGCGTCTCGGAAAATACCAATGGATATATTTTTAAAAGAGATTGAAGGGAAAACAAAAGATGAGATAAAATATTTATTGAATAATCAGTATTCAAGTTATTTCATTTAATATCTCCCTACAGGGTTTAATTGGTTGGTACTGTCAAGTTAACTGGTTTTAACCTCTACTGTTCGACGAAAAATAGATTAACTCACGGTAATATCACGCCATTTGGCAAAAGCATCAGTTCTTCGACTTTTGTAAAATTCAGCTCGACACAAGTGTCTTTGCAAATTGAATACGTTGTAAACAAGCGAAAACATATTGAGGAAGCGCTGCGCATGTGCCCTACTTTTGAATTTTCGCATTTGCCGCTCTCTCACCCTTGTTGGCTCATGGGAACTTTCACATCGATTGTTATAATACTTTTCTTTATCATGAATTGATTCTGGAACGAGTTCCCTGTGACCGACATCATAACTGCGAAGTTTATCTGTCACGATTTTCCATGGTCTAACTCCCTGATTTCTCGTTAACAAACGGTTGAAGAAACGCTTGGCAGCCTTTCCATCTCTTTTTTTCTGGACGAGAATATCGATAACATCACCATCCTGGTCTACCGCTCGCCAAAGGTAGTGGCACTCTCCACGAATGTGAATATACACCTCGTCCATGAACCACGTATCACCAAATCGACCGGCGTTTTTCTTGATACGTTTGCTATAGATACGCCCGAATTTGTTACACCAATACCGAATAGTTTCGTAACTTACGGTAATGCCTCGTTCTGCTAGTAGATCTTCTACATCCCTAAAACTCAAGCTAAAACGGTAGTACAACCAGACGGTATGTCGGATAATTTCAGGAGGAAATCTGTGTCTTTTATATATGCTCATAAGGAAATACTGCCATAGCATTGGTTAACTTGACAGTACCTCCAGAACCAATCGGACACTATCGCTCGCTTAATACATGCTCAGTTGAATAATCATTTTTATGAAAATGTGACTGAGTATGAAGTGCAAGTCACCAGTGGTTTTACACCACTAAAAAACTGTTCTTATACTGTAGCTCGGGATCAAGATGTAGTGCCTTATACTACGACAATCAAAGAAAAGAGCAAGATTAAGCAGTTGATCTTTGGTGGTTTTTCTAAGTGTCTCTATCCATTGCAGAAATTTGACTCAGATACCGAACGCCGATTCTCTTCGCTGTTGGAAAGGCATAGCCTAAAATGGCTGAAGCCTGCCGCTGGGCAGTTTAATCTTTACTATCGTAGCGGTACTGAACACCCGGCGTATTTGCCTGATTTTATTGCTGAAACGGACAAATATGTCTTGATGATTGAGACAAAAAGCGCTCAGCATAAAGAAAAAGAGGGTGGCTGGAGCGAGGAAGTAACTGAGAAGGCAAAGGCAGGCAGTACATGGTGTAAAAATGCATCCCAACACTTGCTCGCCAATGGCGGAAAGGAATGGAAGTACTTGCTGATTCCACATGATGAAGTTAAGGACCACAATACGCTAGATAGCTTTATATCGCGATTTACGTATATTCAGTAAACGCCTAGCCAATAACTTTTAAACTTTTAGTTCCAGTAACAGAGAGGCTGCCTTTGGCGGCCTCTTTTATATACCCACTTCACCAGCACATCATTAGTTTTCGTCGTTCTAAATAATCGGTACGCTTGTAGGCGCTACGAACTTGGTTATCGTCAACGTGGGCAAGTGCAGCTTCTATTCTATCACTTTCGAAGCCTTGTTTGTATAGTGTGTACTTGCAAGAGAGCGTAGCCCATGGCTTACAAGTTCTCCAGCAAAACCGATACACTTAAGTGCGATGCTTGAGTGCGATGCTTGCTGTTTGGTTGTTAGTGAGATTTTTATCTCTTGAACGTTAATAGGTCGCGATATAGTCTTTTACCAGAGCAGTGACTTTTTCTAGTGCTTCTTTACGCTCCTCAAGATAATCATATCGGTCATAGATACCTTCCACACCTTTAAGCTTATGATTTAAACAACGCTCAGCAACATGGCTAGGAACTTTCACAGAAGCGAGTAGGCTACGGCAAGTTCGACGTAAATCGTGGACAGCGAAATGTTTAATGTCACCCATTTTGTTTGGTGGTTGAATCTTGCGCCCTGCTTCGCGTCCAAATAGCTTTGAAATCGCTCTGTTAAGCGTGTCTTTGCCCATGTGTGGGACTTTACTTTCTCTTCGATTAGGGAAAACGTAATCTGACCCGCAAGCTCGCATATGTAGCTCTTGGAACCACTGCACACAAGTATCAGGAAGCGGAATAGTGAACCCATTTCCTGATTTACTTCTTTCTGCTGGTAAATGCCAGAAAGAGTTCTCAAGGTCGAACTCTGTCCATTTCGCTTCGGTTAATTCAGACTTACGAACGCCAAGGCAAAGAAGTAACGCACAGGCTAGGTAATTGTCTCGGTTAAAACTATAAATATTCTCATTGAAGACAGAGAAAACACTTTTAATTTCCTCCAGTTCTAACATGCGATCTCGGCTCTCTTCAATGCCACCAGCATCATAGTTAGAAAAAGCTAGAGCAGGATTCGACTCAATTACGCCAATTTTCATTCCGTGCTTAAAAAGTTGTTTACAGTACATTAAAGTGTCATTTGCTGTCGTTGGACGTCCACTATTAGCAACGATTTGAATAATGTTACGGATATCTAAAGGAGTGACGTGTTTTAATGTGTTCTGCCCGATCTGAGGGGAGATTTCTTTCTGGTAGATACGTTTAGGTATGTTGGGGTGTTTTAATCTTTTTTCTAAATCTATGTACCAGTCTTCGAATAGGTCATCGACTATCTGTATATCGACTTGCTTGCTTTTTTTTCTTTCGGCAATTGGGTTGACGCCTTCACTTATTTGTTTGCGAAGTTCTGAGGCTTTAATCCTTGCGTCAGCAAGTGAAAGTTCATCCACTTTGGCAATAGTCACTTCCTTTCTTTTCTTAAACAGCGTGTATCTCAGCATCCAGTATGGTCGACCAACTTTGGGGATCATAAGATAGAAACCACTCCCATCAGCATGACGACCTATTTCTTTGTCTTTTATTATTTTCTTGACTCGCTTGACGGTGAGATTACTCATCTCTATCTCCTTGAATATAGGCTTAAATGTAGCTGTCTTGATCTACTGTTACAAAGTGTGGGGTGTACTTTCTGTTTTTATACTATTTTGGGGAGTAAATTGCAAAGCTCTACCCATTATACTCCCCGTTAATTTTTGGATTTCAGTAGATCCTTGTGGACGCACATGTACAAAGAAATAAAAAAAGCCCTTTTAATTAAGGGCTTTATGGAAATATGAGGAGCTGGTTGGATGTTACTCTATATTCTGGATCTGCTCACGCATTTGTTCAATTAGAACTTTAAGCTCGACGCCTGATGCGGTGATGTCGGTGCTGATTGACTTCGATGCTAGCGTGTTTGATTCACGGTTGAACTCTTGCATCATAAAGTCGAGTTTACGGCCGCATGCACCACCTTTTTTCATCACATTACGTGCTTCTTTAACGTGAGAATCTAAGCGGTCTAGCTCTTCAGCTACATCAGATTTTTGCGCGAGTAGAATAAGCTCTTGCTCGACGCGTGTGGCATCAAGCTCAATTTTCGCTTCTTCAAATTTAGTAAATAGACGCTCACGTTGCCATTGCAGGATTTCAGGCATGCGCGCGCGTACTTTTACCACTTCATCGCTGATCGCATCAAGGCGCTGTTCAATCAAGGCTTTCATGTTGTCGCCTTCACGGCCACGAGCATCAATAAATTCAGACACGGCTTCATCAAAAGCTGCTAATAATTCTTTGTTGATGGTGTCCATATCTTGTTCTGGCGTTTCCATTACACCCGGCCACTGCATGATTTGGAACGGGTTAATGCGGCTTAATTCACCAGTTAGATGCATGACTTGATTGGCCGCTTTGATCACCTGGTTGGCTAACGCTTCGTTGATATTCAACTCACTTTTAGCCGCAGGGTTGGCTTCATAGCGCAAGTGACATTCGACTTTACCGCGCGCTAAACGTTTACGAAAACGCTCGCGTAGCACAGGCTCAAGACCACGAAATTGTTCCGGTAGGCGGAAGTAGGTTTCAAGATAACGTTGGTTTACCGAGCGAATTTCCCATACCGCAGTGCCCCAGTCACCTTTAACTTCTTTGCGCGCGTACGCGGTCATACTGTAAATCATTGAATTGTCCTTTGCTGACGAAGATGAAATATCAAACGGTAGATATGTTAGCACTAGCCGCTCTTAGGTACTAGGTTCACGATAAATGCAAAGGGTGACTAACCTAGCGCCATGGCGCGTAATCCTATATAATCTTGCCCCAATCGATTCCGTCTCACCCGATAAAAGGTAGATGCACTATGCGTCCAAACGACCGCGCTGCAGATCAAGTTCGCCCAATTAAAATTACTCGCAACTATACCGCTTATGCTGAAGGTTCAGTATTGGTTGAGTTCGGCAATACCAAAGTGTTGTGTAATGCCACTGTTGAAGAAGGGGTTCCTCGCTGGCTAAAAGGTCAGGGTAAAGGTTGGGTTACGGCTGAATACGGCATGTTGCCACGTGCAACACATTCACGTACTCGTCGTGAAGCCGCGAACGGTAAGCAAGGTGGACGTACTATGGAAATCCAACGTCTTATTGCTCGTAGCCTACGTGCTGTGGTTGATTTGGAAGCCATGCCTGAAGTGATGATCACCGTAGACTGTGACGTTATCCAAGCCGATGGCGGTACGCGCACCGCTTCAATCACTGGCGCAAGTGTGGCAATGGCTGACGCTTTTGCTCATTTGGTAGCAAAAGGTAAATTGAAGAAGAACCCAATGAAAGGTCATGTTGCTGCTGTATCGGTTGGTATCTTGGGTGAAAACATCTTATGTGATTTGGAGTACGTGGAAGATTCAGCCGCCGATACCGACATGAATGTGGTGATGACAGAAAACGGTAAGATGATCGAAATTCAAGGTACCGCAGAAGGCGAACCCTTTAGCCACGAAGAGCTGATGGACTTACTCGCCGTTGCCAAGAAAGGCATTGCCGATATTGTTGAGGCGCAGAAAGCGGCTCTGGCAGAATAGTTTATAGCTCCCAATTTGGGGGCTATTTTTTTATTTTCGTCATATATAACACTACACCTACGTTAGCTGCAATTTTTCCCCCTAATCACATAGGTCTCCTATGCTCATAGGGCTGAAAAACCTTGCTGCCTTGTTGTAGCGCTATCTATTTAGAAAATTCATCATTGTTAGCTTCCTGATGTGGCGGAAGTTAGGAACTGGAAAGTAAATTAATTTAGAGGAAGAACATGAAAGCGTACCAGCGTGAATTTATTGAATTTGCACTAGAGAAAGAAGTGTTGAAGTTTGGCGAGTTTACTTTGAAGTCAGGTCGTAAAAGCCCTTATTTCTTTAACGCTGGCTTGTTTAATACTGGGCGTGATTTGGCGCGTTTAGGGCGTTTTTACGCCGCTGCGTTGGTTGACTCTGCTATTGAGTTTGATGTGCTATTTGGCCCTGCGTACAAAGGGATCCCAATTGCGACCACTACCGCAGTGGCGTTAGCTGATCATCATGATGTTGATACGCCATATTGTTTTAACCGTAAAGAAGCGAAAGATCACGGTGAAGGCGGTAACTTAGTGGGTAGCGCATTAGAAGGGCGTATTATGCTGGTGGATGATGTGATCACTGCTGGTACTGCTATTCGTGAGTCAATGGAAATCATTCAAGCTAACGGTGCCGATCTTGCTGGTGTCTTGGTGGCTATTGACCGCCAAGAAAAAGGCAAAGGTGAGCTTTCTGCCATTCAAGAAGTAGAGAGTGATTTTGGTTGCGCGATTATATCGATTGTAAGCTTGACTGATCTTGTGACTTACCTTGAAGAGAAGGGCACTGATGCCGTGCACCTTGACGCAGTAAAAGCGTATCGTGCGCAGTACGGAATTTAAGCATTAAAATATTCGCTAATCGCAGAGCAACTTATTGAAAAATGAAAGCCCCGAGTTTGTCGCTCGGGGCTTATTTGTTATTAGCTTAGTTATTCTATTGATTAACTTTGATCGCCATGGTGCGAGTTGTCGTAAATTTCCGAGCCATCACGCTGCGTTTTCAACAGTGATAAATTCCACATGTATTGTTCAGGGCGTGGTGTGACTAAATCTTCGATCGCTTTATTCATCGCGCGCGCATCTTGCTCTTCATCACCAGTAGGGAAGTTTTCTAAGGCAGGGAGAATATGCACCTCATACTTACAGGTTTTATCATTGTACGCGGGCAAAATAGGCACCACTTTCGCTTTTGATAAGCGTGCCATTTTACCAAAGCCTTTTAAGGTCGCCTTTTCGGTGGCAAAGAAAGGGACGAATACAGAGTTGGCTGCGCCAAAATCTTCATCGGGTAGCCAGTAGCCCAAATAACCATCTTTAATTGAACGTACAAACGGTTTGACTCCAGCATCACGCGCAAAAATGCGGCCACCATATTGCATGCGTTGGACGTGCATTAACCAATCACCGATAGGGTTGCGCTGTGGCTTCATGATGGTTGTCACTTTGTAACCTTTTGCCGCGAGCATTACGGCAGGGTAATCAACTGCCCAAGCGTGAGGCGCGAGAATAATCACGTTCTCGCCAGCATCTAACAATGGCAATAAGTTTTCTTCACCAATCATGATGCCGCGTTTTTGGTTGTGTTTGGTTGAGCGCACCAAAAACTCCGAATAACCGAGCATGTATTGTGCTGCTTTGACAAACGTTTCTTCCAAAATAGCTTGGCGTTCTTGCGCGGATTTTTCTGGAAAACATTTCTCCAGATTGACTCGAGCTCGGCGTACCACACGGCCATTTTTACGTACTGCAAATGTTGATAATTTTCGTGCTAAACCATCTCGCCATGCTGGGGGCATGAAAGCGAACAGGGCGGCAAAGACAATCCCAAGCCAAGTCCCCCAATGCTTTGGGTGTAAAAAAGACCATTGGAATGTGGGGTTGTGTAGATATTTATCAGTGCTGTTTTCGTTGTTGCTCATTGAAAGCAAAACCTTTTCTAGTTACAAATAGCGAGAGTTAGTTAACGTTTCGTCTGGTAAAGATTTGAAACGCTTATGGAGCCACATCCACTGTTCTGGCGCACGTAGAATAACCTCTTCCACGTATTTATTCATGTAGGCCGCAGCAGCGGTCATATCATCTTTAGGGTAGTCTGCATCAATCGATTTGTCGGCGATGATTTCATATTTTCCTTGAGCATTCCTAAAACCAGAGCCAGGAACAATGGCACATTTGCTGGTGTAAGCAAGAATACTGGTCCCTGTTGTGGTACAGGCTTCTTCTACCGCAAAGAAAGGCACAAATACCGATTTGTTGTGGCCATAATCTTGGTCAGGTAAGTAGAAAAGACGCTCGCCTTGTTTTAGAACGCGGATCATCTGTTTTAGATCAGTACGATAAATAAGCTTATTGCCATTGCGTGTGCGCCCACGATATTGAATGAATTCATAAGCGGGATTGCTATGAGGACGATACGCACCGTAGCCTGGTAAACCAATCACGCCAAAGGCGCGAGCTGTGATTTCTAGGTTAAGCGCATGTACGCAGCACAGCAATACACCTTTGTTTTCAGCCTGTTTACGTTTTAATTCCTCGACATCTTTGATGTCTAAAATTCGTGCAAAACGCCATGTCGGCCAAAACCAAGTGATGCCAGTTTCAATCAGTGCCATGCCAGTATTTTTGAAATTCTCACTAACGATATGATTGATTTCATCGGTGTTTTTCTGTGGAAAAGCGAGTTCCAAATTACGCTGTGCGATGAATACCCGTTTTTTACCAAAACGCATGCCCAACGCACCAAGTTTACGCCCTATTTTGAGTAAAACAGAATAAGGTAGCACGTTCACTAGCAGCGCAAGCAGGCCAAAACTAAACCACACAACCCAATACTTGGGATGTAATAAGGAGAAGCTAAATTCAGGTTTACCGTACTTTTCTTTACTCATAACTTTCTTTCGTTGTTAAACCGCTACTGAATTTGAGCACTAAGCAGTGCCCAGTATTCTTCAAAGTTAGCGGTAGGTTGATATTTAAAATCAGATCGAACAAAGCGATTCAAACTCCCCTCAACTTGACCAAGCAGCTGAGCGGCCAAGATGGTTTCATCAACGGGAAATGACTTTCCTTCACGCAGTTTACGTTCACGCAGTATCTGACGTAGTGAGGTTTCAATGCGTTCAAATAACTGGTTAATGCGCTCGCGCAGCCGCTCGTTTTCAAACATTAAAGCATGGCCAGATAAAATGCGTGTTAGGCCGGGGTTGCGTTCTGAAAAGGCTAAGATCAGTTGCAGTACTAAGCGAATGCGGCTGAGGGTATCTTTTTCTTCATCCAAAATGCGATTAATACGCGACATTAATGACTCTTCAATAAACTCAATCAAGCCCTCAAACATACGAGCTTTACTTGGGAAGTGGCGATATAAAGCGGCTTCTGACACCCCCACTTGTTTAGCCAGTTTTGCCGTGGTGATACGAGATGCACCTTCGCTTGATTCGAGCATTTCAGCAAGAGCTTGCAGAATCTCTTCACGACGATTGTTTTTTTTATTGACGGCCATGACCCGATTTCCTTTTAGTTACCACGTGCTTTTTTCAGCGAAGTTATTGTTCGTTAAGCTAGTTAGTTTAACGGACAGCCTTCGGACTGCGTAGCGTAAAAATGAAAATGATTGAACTTGATGATGATTTTAGCACCCAACGTTCTTAAACCGCGACAGTAAGCACGCAAAGAACGTTGGGATACATTTACATTTTGTCGTTGATTAATAGCATCAGAGCGCGCGCTAATTCCGCTTTTGAACTTAAAGGTAAAGCTTGTTCGCCACCTTGCCAGTAAACGGTCAACGCATTATCGTTACTGTTGAAACCTTGTCCTGCAACAGAAACATCGTTGGCACAGATCATATCTAATTTCTTGTTAATCAGCTTATTGCGTGCGTATTTTTCGACATCTTGTGTTTCTGCGGCAAAGCCAACAGTAAGCGGTCTATGTTCTGTCATTGCTGCAACGCTGGCGACGATATCTGGGTTTTTAACCATCGTCAGCGTCATTTGGTCGCTGTCGTCGGTTTTCTTGATCTTTTGATCGGCAACTATCTGTGGTCTGTAGTCTGCCACTGCCGCGCAACTGATAAACACGTCATGAGATTGAGCATGCTGCATTACCGTTTGATACATGTCGCTCGCGCTTTCTACATCAATACGTTGTACCTGCTGTGGTGTCGCTAAATTGACTGGGCCACTAATTAAGGTCACATCAGCACCAAGTTTGGCAGCTGCTTGGGCAATGGCGTAACCCATTTTTCCTGAACTGTGATTGGTGATATAGCGTACCGGGTCTATCGCCTCTCGGGTTGGACCTGCGGTAATTAATATGGATTTACCTTGTAAAGGTGAAGTCTGTAGAGAATCGGCTTGGAAAAAGGTTTCGCAATGGTTAACCAACTGCATGGGTTCTAGCATACGACCTGGGCCAATATCACCACACGCTTGTTCACCCGCTGCGGGCCCCCAAATTGTCATACCACGACGTGCAAGTGTTGCAATGTTCTCTTGCGTAGCAATATTGCGATACATTTGCTGATTCATTGCTGGAGATACCGCAACAGGGGCATCGGTTGCAAGGATCAAAGTGGTGAGCAAATCATTGCCCATTCCCGCCGCCATGCGTGCAATTAAATCAGCCGTTGCGGGTGCGAGCAGCACTAAATCTGCCCATTTGGCGAGCTCAATATGGCCCATCGACGCTTCTGCTGCTGGGTCAAGCAAGCTATCGGAAACCGGGCGGCCCGACACAGCCTGCATAGTGAGAGGGGTAATGAATTCTTTGGCGGCGTGAGTCATCACTACTTGAACCTGAGCGCCGCGTTCAATCAGACGGCGCGTTAGCTCTGCGCATTTATAGGCAGCGATACCGCCACTAATGCCGAGCAGAATCTTCTTTCCAGCGAGTGTTTGCATGGTCTATCTCCAATATTTCTGCTGGCATATTACCACAACTGACTGACACTGTTAGGTTGTAGAACAAGCATTCAAAATGACGAAAATCAAAATTCAACGTATTGCTATAGTTAAAGTCGCCCAAGAACGTGGTGAGTAAATGGTGTTTGAGTCGGTATAAGTAAAAGAGGCGCATACTAGTGGGGAATTTTAAGCTTTAATAGTTTTATCAATTTCAGCAAACACGATGGTGAATCGCAAATCAAAGAACACCAATTGCGGTTTTCATTTTTTATTGGCTTGAATGGGCCTTGTTTGTTAAACGGAAATTGAACAATGAGCCTTAAACTATTGCCATTGGAATCTATGCCACGTGAAAAATTGCTGGTTCGAGGCCCACAAGCATTGTCCGATGCGGAACTATTAGCCATTTTCTTACGCACTGGCACTCAAGGAATGAATGTTTTAGAGCTTGCAGATTTTTTATTGCGAGAGTTTGGATCACTACGAGCGCTTTTTTCTGCTAATCAGGATCAGTTTTGTCGTCATAAAGGGTTAGGGGAAGCAAAGTTCGTTCAATTACAGGCCGTTTTGGAAATGACCAAGCGTTATTTAGCGGAAACTTTAAAAAGAGGAGACGCATTAACCAGCCCAGAACAAACCAAATTGTATTTGTCGAGCGTATTGCGAGATCGCCAGCGTGAAGCCTTCTATATATTATTTTTAGATAATCAGCATCGCGTGATTAGTGATGAAGTGCTATTTGAAGGCACAATTGATGCGGCCAACGTTTACCCGCGCGAAGTCGTAAAAAGAGCGCTACAGCATAATGCCGCGGCATTAATTTTAGCGCACAATCATCCGTCAGGCGTTGCTGAGCCTAGCCAAGCCGATCGCAGAATAACGTGCCGCTTAACCGATGCTCTGGCCGTTGTAGACATCCGTGTCCTCGATCATTTTGTGGTTGGGGATGGAGAGGTGGTTTCTTTTGCAGAAAGAGGGTGGATTTGAATCACATTTTATGTTGTGAGTTAAGATTATTCTGGTATGATTCGCCCACTAAATTATCAACCTAAATCAGCTCTGCTTAAAAAAAGATCACCAAATCCGTAAAAAGGATCTGTTCGGGTCTTGAGCAATGCATGTCAAGTTAGTATAATACGCGACCTTTGATAGCCTTGTATGGATTTTCCATAACGGTTTTTAACCTCAAACTTCTTAATTCATCGAGAAAGAGGTTCGGCCACCAAGGTTGATATCGAGCTGAAACGATTTGGAGAAGACATTCATGTCCCGAGTATGCCAAGTAACTGGTAAGCGTCCAGTAACGGGTAACAACCGTTCACACGCACGAAATGCTACTAAGCGTCGTTTTCTGCCGAACCTACAAACTCATCGTTTCTGGGTAGAGAGCGAAAAACGTTTTGTTAAACTACGTCTAACTGCTAAAGGCATGCGTATTATTGATAAGAAAGGCATCGATGCTGTTCTTGTTGATATCCGTGCACGTGGCGAAAACGTTTAAGAGGAATTGAACAATGGCTAAAGGCATTCGTGAGAAAATTCGACTAATATCTTCTGCAGGTACTGGTCACTTCTACACAACTGACAAGAACAAACGTAACATGCCAGGCAAATTTGAGATCAAGAAATTTGATCCAGTAGTTCGCCAGCACGTTCTTTACAAAGAAGGCAAAATCAAGTAATTGATTTCCCTCTTTGGAAGTATTGAAAGACCCAGCTTAGGCTGGGTTTTTTATTGCCTGTTATTTAGGATATATAACCTTCCTACCTGCAACTTTAAGTGGCTTGGGTATAACTTCGGGCGTGATATTGACCACAAACCTCGCCCGCTAGGGAGGGGATAAGAATTTCCGCAGTGGTGAGAATGTGCTAAGTTATCGACAGAACAACCTTCGCTCGTGGGATTGAGAAGACAAACTCTTAAGGATAGCCGTCATGCGTATTAATCGCCGTCGTTGGAATAACATTCTTATATTGGCCATCATCGCCTTTATTGCCATTCTTAACTTACCAACCGTGATCAAAACCTATCTTATTGACCAGCCTGTTAACCCATATCCTCATCTATTGAACCCAACAGCGCAGTTACAAGCTTTGCATTTTCCTGATTGGTCGCTTGAATTGAACCAAAGCCGTTGGCGTTCCAGCCAACCAGTCTCGGTAGCACCTGAAATATTGGCTCAACGTTGGCAAAATTTAGTGGGAACGGAAGTCGATGATGCGACTTATGATTCGTTATCTCCTATTTTGCGTAATCCACAAACGGTCGAAGTTTGGTATACCGATCAGGAAGAGCCACAAAGGATCACCTATTATCAAACACCGCAATTTTGGTTATTAAAAAATTGGCAAGACAAATGGATAGCCGTCTCTGCAGGTAGGAATTTTCTTTTTCCACAATAAACTTTCGATATTCAAACCGCTTGAAATTGTAGGCAGGCGGCAAGTGAGTTCATCACCATGAGAAAAGATAAACGATGTGATTGGGTGAGCAAACCTAGCCAACACCGCTGCCGCTTCAAGTAGGAAGGAGATATTTTTTATCGTCCGTTGAATCAACACACAGCCGAGAAGTACTATGCCTGAATTACCAGAAGTTGAAGTCAGTAAAATGGGAATTACCCCTCATTTGGTTGGGCAAACTATCCAATTAATGACTTTTCGCACTCCTAAATTGCGTTGGGATATTCCGCAAGAATTGAAACAGTTAGAAGGGCAAGTGATTCGCACCATCTCGCGACGAGCTAAATATTTGTTAATAGAAACGGACATTGGCAGTGCAATTGTTCATTTGGGCATGTCGGGTTCATTGCGTGTACTCGATTGCGATTTTACTGCGGGTAAGCATGATCACGTTGATCTCAAGCTGACCAATGGTAAAGTTTTGCGCTACAACGATCCGCGTCGATTCGGTGCGTGGTTATGGTGTGAAAAAGGGCAAAGTCACTCGGTGCTCAGTAATATTGGGCCTGAACCATTAACCGAAGAATTCAGCGCCGATTATATGCTTCATAAAGCGAAGAATAAGCGTATTGCCGTTAAACAATTTATTATGGAAAACAAAGTTGTGGTGGGGGTCGGTAATATTTATGCGAGTGAATCACTGTTTAATGCGCGAATCCACCCGACAAGACCTGCCAATTCAATCTCAGAGGGTGAGTGGGTTCGCCTCGTGAGCAAGATAAAATCAGTACTGGCGAGCGCGATACAACAAGGTGGTACCACCTTAAAAGACTTTGCTCAAGCGGATGGTAAACCGGGCTATTTTGCTCAAGAACTCAATGTGTACGGCAAAGCAAAGCAGCCTTGCCCTGTGTGTGGTGAAGCAATTGAAGAGCAAAAAATAGCTCAACGAAATACATTTTTTTGCTCTTCTTGCCAAAAGTAGGTTGGACCAATAAGTGTTAGATTTTTTTGCTATGTAGCGCTTTAGCGACGATCTCAGGGACAAATTGATCCACCTCGCCGCCATGAATAGCCACTTCACGCACAATAGTTGAAGAGATAAACGCATACTCTTCAGATGGCGTTAGGAATACGCTTTCTAGCCCTGGCATTAGGCGGCGATACATATTGGTTAAACCAAATTCATACTCGAAATCGACCGTAGTACGCAAACCTCGGATCAGCACATTGGCTTTTTCATTGCGTGCGAAATCGACCATTAACCCTGAAAACCCCTTAGCAGTAACGCTGCCTAGGTGTTGGGTCACTTGACTGGCAAACGCGACCCGTTCTTCTAAAGTAAACATGGTATTTTTGCTTGGGCTGGCGGCAACCGCGATGATCACCTCATCAAACATGCTGGCGGCACGCTCAATAAGATCTAAATGACCATTGGTAATGGGATCAAAAGTGCCTGGGTAAATAACGCGAGAGATTTTTTTTTGACTCACAACGGAAGACTCATAACAGTTAGCTCGCATTGATAGTAACAAAAAGACTCAAAATAACCTATTGAACTCGGTATGATGTAACCCGCAATAGACAGCGAGACAAAACGAGAGAAGAGACGATGAAGAAGTTGTTGGTGATCCGTAACGACAAAATTGGTGACTTTATGCTGGCATGGCCAAGTTTTGCGATGTTGAAAGCATCGCTGCCTGATTGTCATATTACCGCATTAGTGCCCAATTATACGGTAGCTTTGGCGAAGCTTTGCCCATGGATTGATGCGGTGATGGTCGACCCAACAGATAACGCGTCCTCTGCGCAGAAAAAGCAATGCATTCAAGCGATTAAACAGCAACGCTTTGATGCTTCTATCAACCTATTCTCGACCACTTACAATGCACTATTAGTTTGGAAATCTCGTATTCCTTATCGTTTAGCGCCAGCGACTAAATTCGCTCAAATTTTTTACAACAAACGAATTAAGCAAAAACGTTCTCAATCTGCAAAACCGGAATATGAATATAACTTGGATTTGGTGCGCGCTTTTTTACATGATATTGGTAAAGAGGTTGTCGAGCCGAGCGCACCTTATTTGCAATTTGACCAAGTGATGCTTGCTGAACAAAAAAGCAAGCTGGCAGCGCAACTTCATCTCGATACCAGTAAACCGTGGGTGTTTGTACACGCCGGAAGCGGAGGTTCGGCGAATAATTTGTCGCTAGAGCAATACACGCAGTTAGTGATGGGGCTTGATGGCGAGAAAGAAATTATCCTCACGGCAGGGCCTGGTGAAGAGGTGAAAGCGGCGCAATTAAACGCATTAATTGCAGAAAAAGGTGGAAGAGCGGCACTGTATGATAAAAATGAAGGGCTTGTTGATTTCTCACGCTCGATTGCTTGCGCTGATATTTTTATAGCAGGCTCAACTGGGCCTTTACATATTGCTGCAGCGATTGATGTACCAACCGTTGGATTTTTCCCCGCCAAACGTTCAGCCACACCACTTCGTTGGCGGCCATTGAACTCACAAGGCCGCCACATTGCATTTTGTCCACCGCAAGCAGCGGACAAAGAAACTCAGACTGATATGAGCCGCATTGATATTAATGCCGTGTTAGCTGAGCTTAATCCTTGGGTGGCTCAGTACTGGTTCTAACCCATAAATCGGCGTATTTAACAAAGGTTGAGTGCGCCGATAATAAAGAGAGCAAGAAGCCTTGCTTACCATCTAAAAAGCCTGCTTTTACAACATACATTTTCAAAAAACAGCCAATAGCATGCAAAAGACCTTGGCTAATACTGCTTTTTTTACCGCGTTTTTCTCGTTGTTCCGCCCAAGCTTTAGCATAACCAGCAGATTTTACTAAGTAGTGATGAATATCGTTGTAGGTATAGTGAATCGCGTCGCCAGAAAGCTTAGCGATTTTCATTCCATCAGCCACTTCGACTTTTTCGTGTACTAAGGCATCATTGTATTGAGTTAATTGAGTCGGATAGAGGCGCAATACCCGATCCGGATACCAGCCACAATGACGAATATA
Source organism: Vibrio sp. 1180_3 (assembly GCF_029478545.1). NCBI lineage: Bacteria > Pseudomonadati > Pseudomonadota > Gammaproteobacteria > Vibrionales > Vibrionaceae > Vibrio > Vibrio sp. 1180_3. The sequence continues at coordinate 57,105 of NZ_SJFM01000013.1, read as the reverse complement.
GCGGCCAAAAACCCAACTTAAACGGGCAAATTGATACAGTGTATTGGGTTTATTAGCAGCGACCGCTTGTTGAATACTATCTTTTAACTCCTTGGTCACGCGTTCATCTGCATCTAACCACAACACATAATCAGACTCGACATATGACTGCGCTAAGCGGCGCTGTGGGCCAAACCCTGGCCACTGCGAGTTGACAAAAAACTTGTCAGTATAACGGCGCGCAATCTCTTCGGTATTATCACTGCTACCTGAATCTAAGATGACGATTTCATCTACCCATTGATGAACAGTTTCCAAGCAAGCTTGCAGATGTTGCGCTTCATTTTTAACGATCAGCGCAACGGCTAAAGTAGGTTTGCTCACAATAATTCCTCTGAAATGGGGGCTAGCTGAAAATCAGTGACCATTTTATCGAACATTTGGATCACATTGCGCGGTTGAATGCGTTGCATCGCTTGTTTGTCTTTTACGCGGGTACGCCAACTTACTTGGTCTTTCGTTTTGCCCGTTTCTGCAAACAGTGCTTCTTCGTAGGCCGACACCACATAATCGCGGTATTGATAAGGCCCAGTACGCAGTGGATTATGGTGTGCATACAACCCCAATACAGGTGTATTCATCGCATTGGCCATGTGCGTTGGACCTGTATCTGGGGCTATCACTAAATCGGCTAAGTCGAGTAGGGCCAACATTTCTTTAAGCTGGCTTTTACCGACTAGATTAAATATCGGCTGAGTAAGTTTACTCGTTATTTCGGCCGCTAGATCAATTTCAATTTGCGCAGGGCTACCCGCCAAAATGACATGCCAACCGAGTTGTTGAGCATGAGTTATCACTTCTACATAACCTTCAGCGGTCCAATTTTTATAGGCTTTACTTGCGGCAGGAACCACGACTAAATTACGCTTTGAATCTGAAAGTTGCAGCTTAGCCCATTGATGATCAGAATCCGAGTAAGTTAGTGACCACTTAGGTTCTTGCTTTTTGACTCCAAGGCACTCTGCAAACGCGAGTAAGCCATCTAATACATGAGGTGCTTGAGGCGATGTCACTTTTACATTGGTAAATAGGTGTTGGAAATCTTGGCTGCGGGCTACATCAAAACCGAGTTTATATTTAGCCTTAATGCCAAGCGTGGCAATACTGGCGCGAAACGCATATTGCATATGCAATAGGGCATCGAATGATTGCCCTTTGAGTTCTGCCCACAGTTTTTTATACGCTTTCCACCCTTGTTTTTTGTCGAATACAATCACGCTCACATTCGGCAAGTCATTAATCAATTGTGCTTCTAGCTTTCCGGTGATCCATGTGATTTGGGTTTCAGGCCACTGATGTTGAATCGCCTGCACAGCGGCTACTGCATTGCAAACATCACCAATAGCTGACAGTCGTAATACACAAATAGAGCAAGGAGCGGAAGAAAAAAGAGCCATAAGTGACATCGGTATAGAGAAAGTTAGTAAGAATTATGCAGACAGCGCTGATAAATGTAAAATACCAAGAGAGGTGGTTGGGTTAAGTTGATACCGTTATGGCAAAAGTGGAACAATGAAAACGCTGAAAAAAGAGAATCAAACGATTTGGTATGATGAGCATTTGTTGGCGGAAAATCCTCTGCATTGTTTCAGTCCCGAATTTTGGCAACAAGCCGGTAAAGTGATTGGGAGTGCTACTGGACGTGGCACAACATGGTTTGTACAAGCTGAAAAGGTAGAGGCTGCACTACGCCATTATAAGCGTGGTGGATTGTTCGGTAAGTTAGTGAGTGACCACTACCTTTTTTCAGGTTGGCAGAAAACTCGCAGTTTTCAAGAATTCGAATTACTCAATACCCTGAGAGAGGCTGGGGTGAATGTTCCACGTCCGATTGCAGCGCGAGCAGTGAAGCGCACTTTTTGCTATCAGGCAGATTTACTCAGCGAAAAAATCCCGAACGCCCGCGATCTGGTGTCTATTTTACAAGAACGCCCATTACCGACCGAAATGTATGAAAAAATAGGTCGAGAAATCCGAAAAATGCACGATGCACAAGTCAATCACACCGATCTCAATATTCATAACATCTTAATTGATGACCAAGAGAAGATATGGATTATTGATTTTGATAAATGTTATCAGCAGGGCGGGAATAGCTGGAAACAAGGAAATCTGGAACGATTGAAGCGATCGTTTGAAAAAGAAGTGGGTAAGCGAGGGATTCATTGGAGTACTGAAGCGTTTATTATTATTTCTAATTGTAAAACTGAAGAATAAAAATTACTCCATGATCAAAGTGTTGAACAAACTTGTAGGGCTAGGTATGCCTGAAACTCGTTATGCTGTTTAAAAGGTATGCACTCTGGGCTGATTTACCTTTATTTAAATTAGGCAACACAGCCGTTAGAGAGTGATATTTAACTCAAAGAATGGAGCTTTTTAAGTATACGGCCAACTTTATTTTTATAGTAACGGTACAGACGTTTCTTATCACGTGGTATTGATGTTATTTGGTTAAGATACAACCAATCTTTAAGATCATACTCAAGTGCAAGATTACCTCGTTTATAGAAGCGGTCAGTTACGTCCAATCCGATTTTTTCTGGGCTATCCATGAGTAAGTTATTGGCCATAAATTGTGGCCAAAAGTCTTCACCTAAGCCAGCATGATCGCCGGTTTTACTCTCGATATGATGCTCTTCACCGAGTAGCGCTGAGATCCAATTCAGACATAAAACTTGCTCTGTTGCTGGATGGCGTGCTTTGTAGCTTGGTTTAAGCGTGAAGTGAAGTTCTGGTATCCAGCGATCAGACCAAATGGTCAGGAGATCTTGAGTCAGGCCAAAGTCAAACAGATCGCTTTTATGAAAATGAACCGGATGCCCATAGTGGCTCGAAATAAAAAACGTGCTGCTGGTGAGCACTCGCTGAGTCAAAAATTGATAATTCTGCGCTCTGGGGATATCGGCATATTGTTCATACAGCTCAACAAATTGGCGACCAGTAAGCAGGTTATCGGTACGTAGCTTAACCGCATAAGGCGTTTTTACCGCTTTCAGCCCCATATGGGTACTGTACATTTGACGGTTATTATTAAGTTTGATCGGCTGACCGTCATAAAAAACGGAATTTGAGCCGGGATCATCCAATTCCAACACTTGGTCGTAATCGAGCCCATCAAGCGGCTGCCCTTTCCAAGTCGACAGAATGATGGTCGATTTAGGAAAAAAGCGCCGTATAGAGTTCAAACACTGCTCTGTGATGCCGGCTATTTGCTGACGACCGGCACCGGCTTGCACCGGTCCCTGCACAACAAAGGTGATCGCTTCATCATCAATCTTGATCATGGTTGTCTCAAAAAGTCCGTGTACTCATCAGGCACGCCACAAAAAATGACCTCATGGTGTGCGATCAAGTGGTAGTGAATATTCAACCCTTTTTGAATGAGCAAATTGTAGAGTGGCGCAATGTATAGTTCGCCTCGCTCCCATTCTTGGCTCGGTCTGGCAACGTATTCGTGATACGCTTCCAAGTAATCCTCTTTACGATTGAAGTGATAAAGCCCTGTACTACAGAGATCGGAAATCGGATTTTTCTCGGCGGTCTGGATCACTTTGGTGCTGCCAGCATGTTCTGGTTTGGCGAAAGACCAGTTGTCACCGCTGCCCTGAAACACTTCTAAGTAGCCATCACTGTTCTGGCTAATGTCAGGGAATACAAAATTCGGACGGAATGTGTCGATGTTAAACACTGTGATCGAGCCTTGATGGTCTACGCCCTGTTTTGCAAGTTCTTCTAAGCCTAAAGTCACCGTTTCGGCTTGGCCGCGAGTTTCTGTATGCAATTCAGCAATGTAAAACTGTTTAATGCCAAGCTGGGTGGCTTTTTCGCGCACAAACGTTGCGGTGTCGTAAACATTACGCACAATAAACAGAAACGGAGTGCTAGCAAAGTAGGCAGCAAAGCTGTTGACCGAGTGTTCAAACAGGGTTTGACCGTGGGCTTCAAGCATATATTTGGGCTGGGTATAACCGGCTTTAAAGAAGCGAGAACTCATTCCCGCCATTGGGATCACAATCATTGATCAAGCCTCAATAAAATTTGATGGAGACGGAACGCATTGGCAAACAAGGCATCTTGGCGACGGCGATCATCGGCATGCAAAGGCAACATGGAAAGGAATAGTTGAATTTGCATCGCGTAGAGATTTTTGGCTGTTAGTCCGAAAGTCTGTTCAATTAGTTCGATAAAACCTTGTTGTATCTCTTTATGATGACTCTGTTCGGCAATCTTTAATTCGATCGCTTTGTCGCCAATCTCAACATGGTAGTAACCGGCAATAATCCAATCATACAAACCAAGAATTGAATGACTCAGCTTGGCTAAATCGTAGCGGATATCACCATACAGTGTTTTCTGCCCGTCAGGCGTCATCCCTCTAGGGTCAATCGTCTTAATTTTGTTGGCTCGGAAGTCATACAAAATGTTGCTAAAGCAGAAATCACCGTGTAAGACCCCTAACAAGGGTTTGCCATCAGGCAGATGTTTTTGGCTATCACGCAGAATTTGCGCGAGCGAAACCTCTTGTTCTGCAAACTGCCATTTATCGTCTAAAGAGATGTGCCGCGATGCACAGAATTCGTTAAGGCGTAGAGTGGTTTTATCGGCAAACAGTATGTCGAGAGTATTGATGGGATCATCCGGCTTGGTAGGTTGCTCAAGGCACAGGCTTAAAAACTCCACCGCGCTGACTAAGATTTTTTGCCAGATTTGACTCGGCAGCTTGGAAAAAACGAATAACTCATTCAGCGCCGTTAGATAGAGATACTCTAAACGATAGGAAATTTTCCCCTCGCTGTTTTGGCTGCCTAAATATTGTGGAATGAAGCCACGCATCGCCATCGGCAGATTGTCAAACCAGTGAGCTTCAGCTGCGATTTTTTGGCTTTTGATGCTCGATTTTTCAATCCATTTGGCGGTTATAGTGAGCTCATTAAAGGCACGCTGAGTTGTGAATTCAGCTTTGGAATGGTAGTAAGTATTCACATGACCAAAATCGAGCCAGCCAATCGAGTTGACGGCACTTAAGCCTACGTTTTTATGATAGCGGTTAAGACCAGCAATAAATTGCCACTCACTCTGTGTAATACTGCGAACCAGTTCACGTGGGCGGCTGAATTTAAAGTAGCCATCGATAATCCGCTGACTTTCGTGATTCATTGGAGTGTTGGTATCTTGTAGCCAATCAACTTCATCATTAGTCAATACGGCCCAGTTATAACTGTCTTTCGCGGTGGAAACGCTGACAATATCATCTCCAACAGGAAGTTGATTAAAAAGCGTATCACCGTAGAGGATGTGCAGTGGTGCATTAAGTGAGTGGCCACTAATATTGAGTGCAGCAACCAAAGAAGCGCCAAGGCTCAGTCCATCAGGCGTAGCGATAATCGTCACCTGATGCTGCTCAAGCCACTGACTGTCGATTTCTGAGATGGTAAACGACTCGGGCAAGGAGAGATAGATCTGCACCCCCTGCGGCGCTAAAGCGACTTGATGTTGGAAAAGAGGTCGATTGCCTAAAGGTAGAAAGCTAGGTGGAATACGCCCAAATTCAGATTCCAATTCTTGCCCGACATAGGCACCAGACATTATCAGGAACATGATTTTTCCTTCTCGAGGAGTTGGTGGATCTCTTCCAAACTCATTGAGGCAAATTCGGTAGGGCGTACGGCGCGATCATCAATATAAAAGCCGGTGTGCCCACACCAAGGTTTGCCCACTAAAATTTCATCATACGGAACTTGGTGTTTATCTAGCCACTCAATAATGATAGGAAGAGTGTGGATATTGATTTTGCCGACGTTACCTTCATAAGTGCGCATATTACGCGCCGTTGAAATCACAATCTCAAACCCTTTTTGCTTATAATTCCGCAGTTGTTCAATCACATCCATTCTCGGTAGGACGTTTTTATAATCGGAAGTATTGGCTTGAGTTAGTGTCCCATCAAGATCAACAATTAGTCGTTTCATTAAGAGTTTTCTCTTTATAAATCTAAATATTCAAGTGTTTTGGCAAGAGCGCCACGGTTTTGTTCTACGATTTGATAACCTTGCTTGCCTCGATGAATACGCTGTTTGTTATCAGTGAACCATTCACAAAGGCTTTGTGCAATTTGCTCTGCATCTTGTGTGATCACACAAGCATCGGCTTGATTGAGGGCTTGAGTGATTTCACTGAAGTTGTAATAGCTTGGGCCAGTCAATATGGGTAAACCAAGCGCAGCTGGCTCGAGTAAATTATGCCCACCGACTTTGTCACCCAGTAAGCTTCCACCCATAAAACAAATGTCAGCAGATCCCATGAGTACTAGCATTTCTCCCATTGTATCACTCAGATAGACCTGTACTTCTGGATCAAGTTCAGTCTCTGTTTCAGTTCGTCGCACACTAATAAATTGTGTTTTACACAACTCAAAAACAGCATTAAATCGCTCAGGGTGGCGCGGGACAAGAATAAGCAATGCGTTAGATTGTTTTTTCAGCACTTTTGCATGGGCTGCTAACACTTGCTCATCTTCACCTTGGTGAGTGCTGGCGGCAATCCAAATTGGTCGTTCTTTACCTAGTTGATGCCTTAACTGCTGGCCTTTTTCTATGGTTTGTTGATCGATATTGATATCGAACTTCATCGAACCGGTGACTGTTACTTTGTCCGCAGGTAATCCGAGTCGCATGAAGCGCTGTGCATCATCTGGATATTGGCAAAGTACACGCGTTAAGTTAGATGCTAGTAAATTAAAAATCGGCTGACATTTAGCATACTGTCGACATGAGCGCTCAGATAAGCGAGCATTAATAACAGTAATAGGAATACCTGCTTTTGAAACCGTATGTAATGTGTTTGGCCACAATTCCGTTTCCATGATCAGCATTTGACTCGGTTTTATACGTTTGATGAAAGCGCGCACGGCAAAAGAAAAGTCAAATGGCATATAACGATGTTCGGCGATGCCTCGTAATTTAGCCGCTTGTTCTGCACCTGTTGGGGTTGTGGTGGTAATCACAATCGGTTGATCGGGATATTGTGATTTGAGTTTTTTTATCAGTGGAGAAACGGCAAGCGTTTCTCCAACCGATACTGCGTGGATCCAAATAGGGGATTGATTAGTTTTAAGCGGTGGTGTGAAGCCAAAATGCTCCTTCCAGCGAGCACCAACGCACGGCTTGCCCGGCCGCTTTTTGTACAAGCCCCACATTAAAAAAGGAGAAGCTACACAGAGAAGTAAGGTATAGAGAGTACGAATCACCACTCTACTGTTCCTTTTTCTTTACCAAATCATCTGGATTAATGTGAGTCCATTTCGAACGAGGGCGATCTATATATTGAAAATGTTCATTGGTAAAACTACCTTGAATACAAACGTATTTTCTATCTTTTGTGCAAAGGTCTTCTCTGCCTTTTAGTAATTCATCAAATACGCCAGGCCCGGTTGAATAATAAACGCCCATTTTGGGGTCATAGTTCTCAATGTTATGTAGTACTTTTTCAATTGCTTGGCTGAGGTCGTTATTATTAGGTGCTGAGGCGATAAAGTAGTTGGTAAAACGGGTATTATTATCAATTTTTATGTAAACCGCTTCTTGTTCATCGCCAATCAGTTTATCGAGAGACCATACCAAAGTTGCGTCAATGTCCATATAGACGCCCCCTTCGTTATTGAGTACGACTAAACGCCATAAATCGGCTTGAGCAGCGCCGTTGGTTAGCCGCATGTAAGCGTCATAGATTTCAGTTGATGCGTGGGTTCGTAAATACTCACCACGGGCTTCAGTACTTACATAACGATAGTCACAATTGAGCGACATTAATCGATTAAATAAGTAGTTAATATAAACGGGTAGGGAGGCTTGATCGGTAAAGTTGGTTTGCCAAATTGTACGTGGAATAGCGCTGCGATTGGAGCGTGCCCATTTTGCTGATGAATAAGCCGGAATGGTAAAACGCAATTTTGGAAACACCCAATGAAATGGGTAAGCGAGCATTTTAAAAATATTCCCGGTCAAGCGGATTAGTCGGTTGGCGATTAATACGGTTACTTGGCTCATATTTATTGGTCCTGTCTGCTTTTTACGGTTATCGAGCGTAGTTTCAATGTGGCAGTAATCGCTGCAGTAATTTGCTCAGTAGAAGGCTTTTCACCATTGGCATTCATCACGATCGTATGTGTTTCATACAATGGTGTATAACGAAAAGGGACGGTAGCGTAAAAAATACCAACAGTTGGTGTGTGGGTCGATATGGCCACATTGCGTATGCCAGTGTCTGGAGCAATCACTAACGTTGCTTTCGCAATAAACGTGACTAATTCATCTAAAGGTAAGCATGGCTGAATCGTTAATTTTCCAGCCTCTGCAAGATCCTGTAGATACTCACCTTTTTCAAACTCATTTTTTCCCTCAAGGAAGATATGTTTTACATTGGGCTGCTGCTCAATAGTTTGCTCGATGACAGCACGCATTTCAGGCTTAGATAAGATTTTTCTCAGCTGTGAAGCACCACTGAAATAGACAAGGTAAGGTGTTTCAAAATCACAAAGTTGCCTGTTGTCTGGGTAGGCAAAATCGAGAGGATAGCTTGGGTTGTGGCCAAGGATTTTAAGCATGTCGAGCATGCATTCTACTTCTGGTTGGAAGTCAGAGCGAAATACTGCCAAGTTATACAGGGTGCCACATAAAAATGGCGTGTAAGGAAAGCCAACTTTGAGTTTTGCTTTAGTCAGTAATGTCATCCAGTAAGAGCGATTTGTCCCAGCGACATCAAATATAATATCTTGCTCTTCCAGTTGGCTGTAGTCTTGCCATTTTTGCTTGAGTGATAAGTGTTTTGAATCCTCACGGCTTTTCATTACCACTGTTTTATCCGCTAACTCTGTTGGTGTTCCATAGAGGTAGTTTGAAACGGTGACCAATGTTATTTCTGCATGAGGGAAGAACTTCCGAGCTTCAATCAAAAATGGGCGCACAATGACTTGATCACCGAGCGCAGCATGGCGAATGACGGCAATTTTCTTGATTGCTAAAGGATTAAAATAACCATTCAAGTATTGGCGGGCGGCCTTCGAGGCATAAGCCCCTTTTTCAAACCAGAGGTGTTTCATTAATCTTTCCCAATAAATCTATTTAAAGCTTGAATAACTTGCACCGGTTGCAGCTGATTTAAGCAATTTAAGTGCCCTAATGGGCAGGTTCGCTTAAAGCATGGGCGGCACTCAATATCGGTATACACCATTTCTAAGCGCTCAGTTAGCGGTGGCGTGTATTGCGGTGAACTTGAACCATAAATTGCGACGATATTACAACCTACGGCGGCGGAGACATGCATTAATCCTGAATCATTACTGATGACGGTATGGCAAGCCGCCAACAGATCCACGGCTTCAATAAGTGAGGTTTGTCCTGCTAGATTAAAGGCATATTTTTGTTGTTCGGTGCTAAGCGCAGAACGAATGAGGTCGCAGACTTTGCTATCCTTGGTCGAGCCAAAAAGCCAGACTTGGTAGCCGCTTTCAATAGCGTGTTGTGCAACTTGAGCATAATAGTGATCAGGCCATCTTTTAGCCGGGCCAAATTCAGCCCCTGGGCATAAACCGATAATCGGTTTGGTGTTCGATAAGCCTAATCTTGAAATGGCATATTGTTGAGCTTTGGTATCAATTGAGAGGGAAGGGCGAGGGCAAGTTTCTAGCTGCACTTTATCGAGCATACTTTCTTTTGAATAAGCAAGAGCCACATAGCGTTCAACCATATACTGGAACACTTTACGATTAGGGCGAAGATCGGTAAGTAAGCCGTAGCGAAATTCACCCTTCCATCCAGTACGAGAAGGAATACCTGCAAATAGCGGTATGAGCGCTGATTTTGCCGAATTTGGTAAGACATAGGCATGAGTGTAATTGTTGCGTTTTAGCTCTTGGGCGAGAGCCCATCGACCTGCAAGATTAAAAGCACCATGTCCAATCGACATTTCAATCGCGCAATTAACTTCAGGCATGCGCTCCAAAATAGGTTTGCACCAAGCAGGGGCTAGAACGTCAATTTGTACATCAGGGTGCTGTTGCTTAAGGCGCTGATATAAACTTTGTGACATCACCATATCACCCACCCATGAAGGACCCACAATCAGTAACTTCATTTTTCACCGTCATTCTTATTTTACGACCATTCTAGCACAGCACTCGTTTGATAAAACTCAATTTCTGTTAACAAATGCATTCAAATATTAGGTAAAATATGCTCTAATCCCCCTCAATCTGAGAATAAGTATTGCGCAGCATATTGGCGAGCATATTATAGAAATTCGAGTTTTTGTGATGAAAATTTACGTCATTAGCCTTAAAAACAGCCTAGAAAGACGAGCATCAATTGAGCAACAAATGGCTAATTATGGCTTGGACTTTGAGTTCTTTGATGCGATTGATGGTCGAGTTGATCCTCCACATCCTTTGTTTGCCAATTATCACTACACAAAGCGATTATGGTTTACCAGTGGCAAAATGCCCTCAAAAGGGGAGATGGGTTGCTATGCGAGCCATTATTTGCTCTGGCAAAAGAGTGTTGACTTGAATGAGCCTATCATTATTTTAGAGGATGATGCAGAGCTATTACCTTGCTTTATACAGTTTATTGATCTAATCAAAATTAAAACTCAAGAATATGGATTTTTGAGATTGGAGGAAGCTTGTGATCGTAGTCGGCTGTTCTTGAAGGAACAGGCAGATAACTACGATATTTATTTTCTAAGTAATAATTTTGGTGGCGCTAGAGCTTATGCACTTTCTCCTGATGCAGCAACGAAATTACTTAAGTTTTCACAGCGCTGGTCGATGCCTGTTGATAACTATATGGGGTCACTATATTTACATCAGATGCCTTCATTCTTATTTTCACCAAGTGTAGTTGCAAATCCTCAATACTTTGAGACAACATTTCAAAATGAACGGCAACCCAGTGCTCCATTATACAGAAAACCTACCCGTGAATTTTACTCACTGTATCGCAAAATAAAAATGGCTTTAGCAAATAATGCTTATAAAAAACAAAATAATTAATCATATCGAAAAGTTATTTTTATTATCACCTTTATTGGTTATTTTAATAATGATGTTTAACTTCTCTGATACTAAATTTATTCTTTCAAGGTTGATACCAATAGTTTCTATTTATTGTCTGTTGAAATATCGTGAGGCAATCAGGGCAAACTGGAATTCAGTATTAAGAAGCTTTTTTATCTCTGGGTTGTTGATAATAGTTATTTTTTCTGGGTATCATTTTTTTCGCGGTGATGAATTCTCTTTACCTAGAACGTTGATTGTGAGTTTGGTTTATTTGCTTTTTGTGCCATGGAATAAAATATCAAGTCAGTGGGTTTATTACATTGCTGCATTAGCTTCAGTTATTTGTGGGTTGAATGCTTTGTATGAGCATTTTGTAATGAATATTGCGCGTGTTGGCATTGCGACAAACCCGATACCTTATGCGTTATACGCCTCTTTTCTTTTGTTGTGTTGTGTTTATCTACTTTTAAATCAATCAGATAAAATATTGAAGGCGATTGCTGCTATGGGCGGCTTGCTTTCGTTGACGGCAATCATCATGACCGATGTGCGAGGCGTAATTCTCTTTTTACCTGTGGTCATTCTTTATTTGATGATTGCTACAGTAAAGCCAACAGTGAAACATTATATTGTTTTGTGTTTTTCAATATGTACTATCTCCGTGCTATTTTATGCGATTTTTGATCAAGAGATTGATGCTCGAATCGAACAGACGCGATACGAATTTTCGATGATAGAGAAAGGAAAACATCACACCTCCATCGGTGTTCGGTTGGACTTATGGAAACATGGTTTGGATGTGATTGCTCATGACCCTATTTTTGGCCTTGGGGATGATGCCCTTGAAAAGAGCATTGCAAGTATCAATAATCGAGGAGCGGCAGTTCAGCCTCATTTACATAATCAATATTTAGATTCTTTAGCCCGCTATGGAGTAGTGGGAACTCTAGTAATACTTTTATTTTGTTTTGCTTTAATCATTAATTTTACTCGTTCGGGTGTTAAATATATTGGTAATCCACTAGTTAATAGCATACTCATTATGCTTATGTTTGCCGGTTTAACTGATGTTCCCTTGCACCATACACATCTTATTTATTTACTAACGATCTTGTGTGGCTTGTTGATCCTTTTTTCAGAGATAGGAAAGGATAAAAAGTTGCCATCTATTTAAATAATATTAATTATTATCTACTTATGCGTGAGAATAAAATGGGCCTTTGTGATAAGGCCCATTTTAAATATTTATTGAATAATGAGTAAACGGTTAGTTTAAAAAGTTAACTCTTCCTGCCAGGTTACAGAATCAGCGATAACTCGAGCAGGATTACCAGCTGCTGCTGAGTTATCGGCAACGGAATGTGTTACTGTTGAGTTAATACCTACTATAGAACCACTTCCAATAGATACACCTTTTAAGACGGTAACATTATCCGCTAACCATACATGCGATCCGATATAAATACTTTTAGCGGGATTAATCCGTTTTCCATCACGTAAAATATTATGTCCGTCACTGGTCATTATCTTTACATTACGCGAAAACATACATTCCTTACCAATAACTAATTTTGTTTCAGACTCTCGACATGAGAAGAAACAATTTTCACCAATAACGCAGTTTTCACCAATTTCTAAAAGGCAATTATTACCATTGAGCTCGATAGATACACCTTTTAAGTTGGCATCATCATGAATAATCAGTTGATTATTTTTGCCATTAACATAAATATCACAATAGCGAATGCGAGTATTTTTACCTATTTGAATACTATTGTTGGATTTTACCCGGATTTTATTACGCAACTTTGCAACCAAACCAAAACCAGCCATCTACAACCTCTTATTATTCATTTTTCTAAATAGATAGTTCCCTTTCACTTTTCGCCACAGGCCAAACACATCGGTTTTAGGGAATATAGCAATACGTCGAATTTGATATGGGTCTTGATGCATTAACAATGGGCCGCTGTTGGTCGCAACCGCAAATTGATAGCCACATTGATGTACGATCTGTTTTGAGAGCGCATCATGATCGCCATAGGGATATGCAAAAGAAACCAGTTGTTCACCTAGTAGCTCTTCGAGTTCAAGTTTATTACGTGAGATCTCTTTACGCTGTTCAGATTCACTGAGTTTGCTGAGAAATGGGTGAGTCATCGTATGGCCGCCAATTTCAACTAAGCCAGATGCATGTAATTTCTTTAATTGGCTTTCATCCATTAAAGCTACCGCTTTTTCTGGGTTGTTAGGCACTTCAACATCCCAACGGTTAAACTTTTCACCAGTGACAACATAGACAACGGCTTTGAAGTTATATTTTTTTAATAAAGGGAGCAGAAGTTCGTAATTGTCTTGATACCCATCATCAACCGTTAACATGATATAGCGCTTACTTGGTTCAAGGCGGTGTATCAGCCTTTTATCTACCAAGTCTTTAAACGTCAGAGTCTCAAAGCCCATGCGCTTGAGTAACTTGAAGTGTTTTTCAAGCATATTGATATGAAGATAAGTTCCATGCACACCTTTTTCACTATCATTTTTGATAAAGCGGTGATACATGATGATTGGCATCTCTTTACGCAGTTTTTCAACGTAAACCGTTTGGTAAATATCTTCTATTTGATCGACTATATTCGATAAGCTATAGCTATGCTTGATGATCTCGCTGACCTGTGGTGAGCAGTGCTTCATTTTCAACCCTTGCTCTACGTGTCGGCTAATTTGCGTAAAGTCAATATCGAGATCTTTAGGGCCGATGTCACCGAAGTTGCTTGCCATGGCTGCAGCGATATTATTGTCATCGACAATACCAACTGCGCTCGCTTCACCTATCGCTAGTGTGGGTCTTCCACATAACAAAGATTCCATTGCAACCCTACCGGCACCTATGACTAAGTCTGACTGGGCTAATATTGAGACAACATCTTGTGAATAACCAAGAAAATGAACGTCAGAAGTAAACTTATCAAAACGCGCTTCAATTTTAGAGCCTGATATGACCTGAATATGGTATTTCGCTGAGTCTAAACATTCATCGATCAACCGATAGCAAAGCTCCCCTTTGGGGCCAGTTAACCTGCCAATAATACTGATAACAGGTTTGCTATTTTGAGGAGCGTTTTGCCAAGCGAACTCTTGAGTTTCAATACCATTTCGACTAACGATTAGCGAACTTTGTGGAACATCCAATTCAGTAATGAGTTGTTGTTCAATGGCTTCACAAACCGGTAGGGCTTTGTCGCCCATCGCGTGAAATTTCTTGCGAGATGCGTGCACTGGTTGGCGACCATGTACTGTTGTAACCATAGGTGTTCCGGTTATTTTACACGCAATATGACAACTCCAACTCGATGCTCTTGAGTGAGCATGCACTAACTGGATGTTATGCTTTTGTATCAGATAAATAAGATAGCCAACGTGCCAAAAACGGCGAGGAATACTACGCTTATTAAAGCGGAGTTTGTAGAATAACCCTTGATGTGACTTGGTTAGGGTGTCTGAAACGTAAAATACACGATGTCCTCTATTTGTCAGTTCATCGCCAACAGTTGTTGCATAGACTTCAGCCCCTGTGACTTCCAACTGGGACAAGGCCATCAAAATATTCATACATTCTCTTTATAGCTTGGTGAACTCTAAAAATGTCCCGCAGCCTTTCCTCTGGAAAAGCGACATTTGGTAAAGAGGGAGAAATATAACGTTAATTTCTCCCTCTTAAAATCACTAAGCGTTAATAATGCTCATATATTCAGCGACACCTTCAGCGACAGTTTTAAATTTGTGATCACAACCAGCGCTTCTGAGCTTACTCAAGTCGGCTTGAGTAAACTCTTGATACGCACCTTTTAAGTGTTCAGGGAATGGAATGGTTTCCACTTCACCTTTGCCATGGTGTTTGATAACGGCTTTTGCAACTTCCTGGAAAGATTCGGCATTACCCGTACCTAGGTTATAAATACCGGATACACCATTGTCCATAAACCATAAGTTCACCGCAGCAACGTCACCAACGTAAACAAAATCACGTTGGAAGGTTTCGCTGCCTGCAAACAGTTTAGGGTTTTCCCCTGCATTCATTTGGTTGTTAAGGTGGAAAGCAACAGAAGCCATAGAGCCTTTATGCTGTTCACGCGGACCATAAACATTGAAATAACGAAAACCAGTGACTTGAGAAAGCTTTTCGCCATGTTGCTGCGCATCTTGCCAAACGCGGCGTACATAGTTATCAAACTGCTGTTTTGAATAACCGTAAACGTTTAATGCACCTTCGTATTGTTTTTCCTCGACAAATGTGTCGGTATCACCGTAGGTCGCAGCAGAAGAGGCATATAAAAATGGAATCTCACGCTCTAAGCAGTAATGAAGCAATTCTTTAGAGTATTCATAGTTGTTGAGCATGATGTATTTACCATCCCACTCGGTGGTCGCAGAACAAGCACCTTCATGGAATACCGCTTCAATAGGGCCGAAATCATCACCAGCCATAACCTGAGCAAGAAAGTCATCACGGTCCATATAGTCAGCAATATCAAGGTCGACCAAGTTTTGAAACTTACGACCATTTTTAAGGTTGTCGACAACAAGAATGTCGCTAATGCCTTTTTCATTAAGTGCTTTGATGATGTTGCTGCCAATCATGCCAGCGCCGCCAGTTACGATGATCATAGATTTGTCCTGAATAAATGTTAGCTGCATGAAAGTATAACATTTCAAGAAGTATTAGGAAGAGTGGCATAGATGATGTACCAGCTGGTTATAGAGTGAGCAATTGCTGCTGTTGATATGTCGGTTTCATCACAGTTATTTCGAGTAGTTAAAAAAAGGAGTTCAAATTGGATTAAGATAACGGGCCGTAAAAATGACTTCATTCTGAGTGATTTAAGAGCTCGCTATCTGACTATCGCCACTTTGGCTCGATTAAGGTACAATTTCGCCAATTAATGCAGTGACTAACTGCTACACCAAATGAAGTATTATCGTATTGGGGGCTATACCCAAGGGCGGTAGCGTGCCTAAATGTCAGAAAAAAGGGAAATTTGTGAATAACCATTACCAGTCATCCAACCTAAATCCTTCTCACCCACAAATCCCAAGCTTTTACGAGCAGACTGATGAAATTGATCTCAAAGAGCTTTTTATTGCTCTTTGGCAAGGGAAGTTGACCATTATTTTTACCACCTTGGTGTTTGCGGTTGGTGCGATTACATACGCGTTAACGGCACAAGAGTGGTGGAGCAGTAGCGCGAAGATTGCTGTGCCGCAAGTTCAAAATTTCACGGAATACCAGTCTCAAGTTAAGCAATATCAACCAATTTTTGATGTTTATCAAGAGGATGGGACGATTTTGGTTAATGATTTTCTTGATGGTTTAATAGATTCAGAAATTCTTTTTCAGTCATTCATTATGGCTTTTGAGTCGAATAAAAATAAACGCAATTTTTTAGACAGCAATGCGGTTTTTCAAGATTTCAAGAATAAGTTGGATGCCGATGTCGATGCCGATGAAGCTACACGTCGTTTGTATAATGAATGGTTTAGTAAACTAACTGCGTCACAACCAGATAAAAGCAATAAAAATATTATTGGACTAAAGGTTCAGGCAACGACAAAACTTGATAGTTATAATATGTTACAAAACTATATTGCTTATGTTGGTGATATTGTGCGTCGTGATGCTTTGCAAAACTTAAATGCAGTTATTACAAGTAAAATAAATGAGCTGCTGCAGCAAAAAACAGCGCTTTCTTTACAAGCGAAACAAAACCTTGAAGTTGAAATTCAACGTGCTGAGTACGCACTGCAAATAGCAACAGCAGCAAAGGTAAATACACCTGTACAAAACTTAGGCGAGAAAGAGATTTTTTCAATTAACTTAGGAAGTGCAGCTATTGAAGCAAAAATAAATGCGTTAAAAACCATATCAAACTTGAGTGTTATTGAACCGCGTTTACAGCAGATAGACTCAAAACTAACGCTAATTAACAACACAAAAATAAATTCTGATATAGAGTTTGCTACCTTTCAATATCTTGATGATGTCCAAATGCCACTGAATAGAGATAAACCTAAACGAGCACTAATTGCCGTGTTAGGGGCGTTGTTGGGTGGAATGTTAGGTGTAGCGATTGTATTGGTTAGATTTGCATTTAGGAAACAGTTCTAGTAAATGATTTTTTGAGGACTTATTGGCGGTGCTTTAAGAAAAACGGCAAAACCAAGGTATTACAAGAGATAGTAAGATAAACTGTCTCAAAATGAATTAAAGGTGTCTCGGCAACTTTCATTCGTTGAGGTGAAAAATTGAAAAAATATAAGCTAGGAATCAAATAATGAGCAGTATATTGCCTATTATCGGTCGAGAGAAAGATCTCTTCAGCGCCGATATTTCCAATCATGAATCCGAACTAAAACGTATTGTATCGGAATCACGATTCTTAGTTCTTGGTGGAGCGGGCTCAATAGGCCAAGCTGTAACTAAAGAAATTTTTAAACGTAATCCTAAGAAGCTGCATGTTGTAGATATTAGTGAAAACAACATGGTAGAGCTTGTGCGAGATATCCGTAGCTCATTTGGTTACATTGATGGTGACTTTCAAACCTTTGCTTTGGACATAGGATCTTTGGAGTATGACGCATTTATCAAAGCCGATGGGCAGTTCGATTATGTGTTGAACCTTTCAGCTCTTAAACATGTGAGAAGTGAAAAAGACCCTTATACATTGATGCGTATGATCGATGTCAACGTGTTTAATACAGATAAGACTATTCAACAATCTATTGATGCTGGCGCGAAAAAGTACTTCTGTGTTTCGACGGATAAAGCAGCCAACCCAGTCAATATGATGGGAGCTTCCAAACGCATTATGGAAATGTTCCTAATGCGTAAAAGTGAGCAGATAGCCATTTCGACGGCACGCTTTGCCAATGTGGCCTTCTCCGATGGTTCATTGCTACACGGATTTAATCAACGTATTCAAAAGCGCCAGCCTATCGTGGCACCAAACGACATCAAACGTTACTTTGTTACTCCTCAAGAGTCGGGTGAACTATGTTTAATGTCTTGTATCTTTGGTGAAAACCGTGACATTTTATTCCCGAAACTGAGTGAAGCTTTGCATCTTATTTCATTTGCAGATATTGCGGTGAAATACCTAGAGCAACTTGGTTTCGAACCTCACCTATGCGAAACAGAAGAAGAAGCCCGCAAACTAGCACATACGCTTCCAGAGCAAAGTAAATGGCCCTGTTTATTTACTGCAAGTGATACAACAGGTGAAAAAGACTTCGAAGAGTTTTTTACAGATAAAGAAGAGTTGAATATGTCTCGATTCGAAAATTTAGGCATCATCAAAAATGCGCCTCTTTATGAGCAAGAGCTTCTTACTTTGTTTGAGAACAGTATTTCTGCAATGAAAGGTGAGCGAGCTTGGACTAAAGAACAAATTGTAGAATTGTTCTTTACCATGATCCCTGATTTTGGGCATAAAGAAACGGGCAAATACCTCGATAGCAAGATGTGAGTGGAGTATTCAATGAAAGCGGCATCTATTGTTGAATTTGTGAGAGATACTTACAAAACTGACGAATTTATCCCCTTGCACGCGCCAAAGTTTGATGGCAATGAAAAAGCGTATGTAATGGAAACTATTGAAAGTACATTTGTTTCTAGCGTCGGTAAGTTTGTTGATGATTTTGAGCGAAAAATCGAAGCTTATACTGGCTCGGCCAGAGCGGTAGCGACAGTTAATGGCACAGCAGCATTGCATGCTGCATTATACATGGCTGATGTTCAAAGAGGCGAACTGGTCATCACACAAGCTTTGACCTTTGTTGCAACCTGCAATGCTCTTTATCATATGGGTGCAGAGCCTATTTTTTTGGATGTGTCTCCAGTGAGTTTAGGGTTGTGCCCTAAGGCTGTGGATGCATTTTTAGAAGAGAGTGCTGAAGTCACAGACGCGGGGTGTATACATAAAAAAACAGGCAAAAGAATCAAAGCAGTTGTACCAATGCATACGTTTGGTCACCCTGTAGAACTTGATGAACTGGGTGCCGTTTGCTTGAAATGGAACCTTACGTTGGTTGAAGATGCTGCAGAAAGCCTCGGTTCGTTTTATAAGGGCAAACACACTGGCACTATTGGTGATTTTGGTGCGGTCAGCTTTAATGGTAATAAAATTATTACTACTGGTGGTGGTGGTATTGTGTTATGTAAGACTCAAGAATTAGGCATGCGTACTAAGCATGTCACCACGACAGCGAAAGTTCCTCATCCGTATGAGTTCTTCCATGATGAACCTGGTTTTAACTACCGTATGCCTAACCTTAATGCAGCTCTAGGTTGTGCTCAGATGGAAGTCATCGAGCAGTACTTGAAACAAAAAAGACTACTTGCAGAAAGCTATAAACACTTCTTCAATGGAACGGACTTTAAATTTATCTCTGAGCCGGAATATGCTCAGTCAAACTACTGGCTGAATGCTATTATTTGCCCTGATGTAGAATCAAGAGAGCAAATCCTAAATGAGACGAATAATGCTGGTGTAATGACTAGGCCAATTTGGCAACTGCTACATAGATTGCCAATGTTTAAAGGTGCTTTGAGGGGGGACCTTAGTTATTCTGAGTTTATAGAAGCGCGTTTAATCAATTTGCCAAGTACGCCCATTGATTTTACTTAAGCTGATTAATTTAGATTTTTAGAGTAGATTATAAATGAAAAAAAAAGTTTATATTGTAGGAACTGGTGGCTTAGGTAGAGAGTTATATTCGTGGCTATCTTGTCCTGAGTCAGAGTATGAACCAGTGGGGTTTGTTTCGGATGATCTAAGTTCATTGGATGATTATGATTATCCTATCTCAATTGTACAAACTATAGAAAACTTTCAACCCGTAGACTCAATCTCACTCATTATGGGGATTATGAACCCTAAAGGTAAGCAAAACGTTTTTGAGCAACTAGTTAACAAGGGAGCCAGTTTCTCTACATTCGTGCACCCATCGTCAATTGTTGGCCACAACGTTAAGTTGGGCACAGGAGTAGTCATTTGCCCTATGTGCATTCTTACTTGTGATATCACCCTGGAAGATGGTGTTTTCTTTAATACTTCCTCTACAATGGGGCATGATGGTCTTGTGGGTAAATATTCCTCAATCAATGGAAAAGTTGAGATTGGTGGAGGAACAGAAATTGGTTCGAGTGTCTTAATTGGGTCACGGGCTCTGATTCTTCCTCAAAGAAAAATTAGTGATAATGCAGTAATCGGTGCAGGCAGTGCTGTAGTTGGAAACGTAAAGTCTGGCATCACAGTATTTGGAAATCCTGCGAGAAAAATTTAAATGGCAAATTCTAGTTTTAGAGCAGCTCAAATAGCTGGTGTAGTGACAGTTGTGCCGCCGACAGTCAAGTGTATTGATGATGAAGTGCAATTGTATGGCGGAAATGAAAACCAAATAAAGCGAATTAAGAAAGCGATAGGGTTAGACAAGCGGCATGTTGTAGGGGATGATAATATCACGGCTTTAGATCTATCCGTCTCAGCAGCGACATCACTGATCAAGATGCTTGATTTGGATAAATCACAAATAGACGGCTTGATCTTTGTGACACAAACACCAGACCACTTTCAACCGTCTAATGCTGCAATAGCTCATGGTCGATTGGAGCTTACTACAGATGTCGCCTCATTTGATGTTTCATTGGGTTGCTCTGGGTATGTATACGGACTTTGGCTGGCACATATGATGGTAGAAACGGGAGCCTGCTCCAACATTTTGCTCTTGGCTGGTGATACGTTAAGCGTATGTGTTAATAAACGAGATCGTTCAACGGCACCTCTGTTTGGCGATGCTGGTTCAGCGACACTAATTAAACGAGGCTCGCAAGTAAATAACAGTTTTTTCAGTTTGCATACAGATGGCTCTGGCTATGAAAACATTATTCAACCCGCAGGAGCTTTTCGACTTCCTGTATCTGAGAAGACTCAGCAAACTACGGTTGATGAAGATGGAAATCATCGTTCAGATAATAACTTAAAGATGAATGGTGCTGAAGTTTTTAACTTTTCAATAAAACGTGAGCCAGAATCGATTAAAGAAATATTGGAATACAGTAGCAAAAGTCTTGAGGCGATAGACTACGTGTTCTTCCACCAGGCAAATCAGTATATTATTTCTAATATTGTTCGTCGTGTGAAATTAGATAAAAATAAAGCACCGAGTGATATCGTGAAGAAATATGGGAACCAAAGTAGCGCTTCTATACCATGTGCAATTTGCCATACACTTGGAGATAAAGAAGAGAAGGCAGTAGAAGTATTGCTTTCAGGGTTTGGAGTGGGGCTTTCATGGGCTAGTGCTATTGTAGATATTTCCCATTCGATGATTTCAGACGTACAAATTTACCAGATGTAAGGAAAAATGATGGACGCACAGCAATTTTGTGAAGAAGTAGCAGATATTCTTCAACTAGACGATGAGCTTAACTTAGAAACTAGATTAGTTGATATGGAAGAGTGGGACTCTATGGCACATCTAGGCGTTATTTCTATGTTTGATATGGAGTTTTCAAAACTAATTACTAACTCCGATCTTAAAGCACTAGAAACGGTTCAGCAGTTATATGATTTGAGCCAAGGTTAAGTATCTATGTCAGATACGCAACTCTACTTGGTCACAGGAGCAAGTTCTGGGATAGGCTTGGCCACGACGGAACTGCTGCTGTCTAATGGGTTTAGAGTCATCGCAGTGGCGAGAAAAGAGCGGGAAGAACTGAAGACATTGGCTTGCAGTTACCCAGACACACTATATTTCCAGGTTAGAGATTTATCTATTGATATAGATCTAATTCCTAATTGGATAAAAAGCTTAGCGAAGCAGTATGGGAAGATCTCAGGTGTAGTATGTGCGGCGGGGATCTCTACTGTTTTACCTAATCGCTTTAACAGCTATGATAAGATGTTAGAGATGTTTAATTTGAATTTGTTTTCAGCACTTTCAATTGCCAAAGGGTTTTCAAACAAAAGTGTAATGTCTCTTGGCAATGTAAGCGTAGTTTTCATTGCTTCAGTTGCTGCGTCTATTGGCACGACCGGCTTGGTTAACTATGGCGCATCAAAGGCTGGTATTATTGGCGCCGCTAAATCATTGGCTAAAGAACTTGCTCCTTTGGGTGTAAGGGTAAACTCTATATCCCCTGGCCTTATAAAAACAGATCTAACCGAGAGCCTATATCCCGAAGAAATGTTTGAACGATTGAATGATTTGTACCCGTTAGGTTTGGGTAAAAGTCGCTATATCGCAGATGCTGCATATTTTCTTCTCTCTGATAGAGCCAGTTGGATTACTGGTACGAATATGGTCGTTGATGGCGGAATAAGTTTGGGCGTTAACGAGTAAATTTTTAGGAAGTAATAATGGATAAATATATTGATCTAGTAATATCTGCTCTTGTTGAAATGGGAGAAGACGAAGATAATCAGGAATTAGTGAATGCAAATTCAAAAACTAAACTATTCGGCACCAATGGCATACTTGATAGTGTAGGTATTGTGTTCCTTATGACTGAACTTGAAGAGAAGATCAGTGATGACTTTGGTGTCGACTTAACGCTTGCTGATGAAAAAGCGATGAGTCAAGTTACTTCTCCATTTAGAAACGTGGAAACACTGGCTAAATATCTGTCTGTACTTCTAGAGGAATAGGAGCCGATGCAAAGAAACATACTAATTACCGGTACTAGAAAAGGTCTTGGTAAAGCACTTGCTGAACATTATTTGGCGCAGGGCAACACGGTTATTGGTTGTAGCCGTCAGGCTGGCACAATTGAGCATGAGAAATATATGCATTTCGAGCTTGATGTCTCAGATGAGAGTGCCGTAATCAAGATGGTTCGTTCTTTGCGAAAGACATTAGGCCAGGTTGATGTGCTAATCAATAACGCCGGCATAGCTGCGATGAACCATTTTATTACTACGCCTTTAGCCAGTGCAGAAAAGGTGATGTCGACAAATGTATTGGGTACGTTTCTTTTTTCTCGAGAAGTGGCAAAACTAATGATGAAGCGACGAAGTGGATGTATTGTTAACTACTCTACCGTTGCAGTTCCTCTCGACCTAGAGGGAGAGGCGATTTACGCCGCTAGTAAAGCTGCCGTTGAATCCATGACTCGAATATCTGCTAAGGAGCTGTCTCCCTATGGCCTTCGTGTTAATGCAATTGGTCCCACTCCCATCCCAACGGATCTAATAAAGGCTATCCCAAAAAACAAAATAGAAGATCTGGTGAGTTCTCAGGCGATTAAGCGTTTGGGTAAAGAGGAAGATGTGATCAACGTAATAGACTTCTTTATCTCTCCACGAAGTGAGTTTATTACTGGCCAAGTTATTTATTTAGGTGGGGTATTTAAATGATAGAATACTTAGATAAGTTAAGCAGCTACTCAAGTCAGACTGCTCTTTGTTTTGGTCGTGAAAGCTATACGTATTTACAGCTTAATTCGAGAATAAGTTCTCATGCACAAGAGCTAAGCGATATTAAGCAAGGGAACATTGTGGTTTTGGTTAGCGATTACTCATTTGAAGCTATTTGCCTATTTTTAGCTCTGGCATCAAAAAAATGTATTGTTGTTCCTGTCGTTTCTGATAATGAGGAAGAAATTCAGAAACGTATTGCTGTTTCCGAACCAGATGTAGTAATTAATCTGCGAGGTGAAGGTAATATTAAAATAGATTATCAACGAATTCGTGTCCAGCGACATGACCTGATTTTGACTATGCGACAAAAGAAGAGGGCGGGACTGATTCTTTTTAGTAGTGGTAGTACTGGACAACCGAAAGCGATGATACACGACTTAGATAATCTGTTGGAAACCTATGTATCAAAGCGTGTAAAATCACTATCGATAATGGTTTTCTTAATGTTTGATCATATAGGGGGGCTAAACACACTGTTAAATTCTTTGTCTATGGGCGCAAAAATAGTTATTCCGGACAAGAGAGAGCCAGAGCATGTTGCTGAGCTGATCGAAAGAGAAAAAGTGCATCTTCTGCCTGCGTCTCCTACTTTCCTTAATATGATGCTGATTGCAAGAGTCCATACCCGTTTTAACTTAAGCTCGCTGCGTATGGTGACGTACGGCACTGAACCTATGCCAGAAAGCTTACTTATTAGGCTTAAAGAAGCGTTTCCTCGTGTTAAACTTCTACAAACCTTTGGGACGAGTGAAACTGGAATTGCGAAAACTTCAAGCCGATCTTCTAAAAGTTTAGAGATCAGAATTGATGATCCCAACCAAGAGTATAAGGTAGTTAATGGTGAGTTATGGCTACGTAGTAAAACTCAAATATTGGGTTATTTGAACCACGATATGAGCAGTTTTTCTGATGATGGTTGGTTTGAAACAGGAGATCTTGTTGAAGAAAGCTCTGATGGTTTCTTAAAAATAATTGGGCGAGCGAAAGAAGTTATCAATGTCGGTGGAGAAAAAGTTCTACCAAGTGAAGTAGAGTCAGTTGTACTAGAAGTTGATGGAGTTTTAGATTGTGTTGCATATGCCTCAGCTAACTCGATAACTGGACAAACAGTCGCTATCAACGTTAGCTTCGATCTAGCACATGATGCAAAACTGCTAAAAAAGGCCATACGAAAACATTGTAAGTCAGTATTAGATAGTTACAAAGTGCCAACTAAAGTTAATTTTAGTTCTGATACTGGCGTCGGTGCCCGTATGAAAAAAATACGTATCGATAAATATAACTAGGTATATTTTTAGGACTTTAAATAACTGATTAAGTTTACATGGGCACTGATACTTAGATCTTAAAAAGAATATTTAAGTAAAAGTGTCCTACTTTTTAAGATTTGAGGCTATTTCAAAATGGGAAGAGTACAAAATAGTGTATGTGTGCTTGCAACAGCATTTCCTGTGCCTAAAAATTATCTAGTAGACTTTTTTGATTCGTTTTTAAATCAAGATTATACCCATTTCGATATTATCATGGTAAATGATGGGAATAATGATTTAGATGAATTTTTAGGTAAGTATAATAAGTTAAGTATTGCTACTATCACCCCTGGAGAGACCCCTCTAGTAAATAGAATTCGATTGATTAAAGAAGCAATTAACCGGAACTATAAATACGTTGTATTCTCTGACATAGATGACAAGTTTAGTTATAACAGAGTTTTTGAATGTGTTCGATATCTAGAAGAAAATGATATTGTCGTTAATGATATAACGACATTTAACTCAAAAGGTATATTGCAAAGGAAATACCTTTCAAAAAGAATAGTAAATGGCCAAAGAATAAGCTTTAAAGATATTGAAACCTCTAACATCATGGGCCTGTCTAATACAGCTGTTAAAGTGGATTTACTTAAAGAGTTAGATCTTGATTTTCCAGAGGATGTAATAGCTTTAGATTGGTTAATATACTCTTTGCTGATGTTAAAAGGTTATAAAGCAAAGTTTATTTCATCATGCGAAACGTTTTATCGACAACATGAGAATAATACAGTAGGAATGGGAATAGTTACTAAAGAATCAATAGCCTCAACAGTTAAAGTAAAAGAAATCCATTTCAGAACTTTATGTGATCACTATGAAAAAGCTAGTTCTTTAAAAAACGAGATGATAGCAATAAGTAAAGATCCTAAAAAAATTCGTGAATTATATTCAAATTTGAAAAACAAAACCATATACCCTTTATGGTGGGAGCTATAAATATGAAAATTACAAAAAATCGCGCAATCGAAAACTTCAAAAAGCCTTATGTCATAGCAGAGCTAGGTGCGAACCACAATGGTGATATGGAATTAGCAAAAAAGCTCATAATTGAAGCGAAAGAAGCAGGGGCAGATTGTGTTAAATTCCAGAGTTGGACGAAAAACTCTGTATTTGCCCAAGTAAAGTATGAAGATAACTTCTTTATTGCTGATGATTATAGAGACCGAACTGACTACACTTTGGAAGAAATCGTTGAAAAGTACTCCATTTCTGAGGCTGAATTGTTGGAAATGAAGTCGTTTGCAGAAGAGGTAGGGATTGATTGTTCATCGACTCCTTTTACCAAGGAAGAAGTGGATTTTTTAGTAGAAAAGTTAGAGTCACCTTTTATTAAGGTAGCATCGATGGATCTTAATAATCATCCGTTTTTGTCCTATATTGCTAAGAAAAACTTGCCTATTATCATATCTACGGGGTTAAGTGAGCTACATGAAATAGATAAGGCAATTCGAGTTATTGAAGGAGCTGGCAATACGCAAATATGTATTCTTCATTGTGTATCAACTTATCCACCTGTCGATTCAGACGTAAACTTAAACAATATGAAAACACTCATGGAGACTTATCCAGATTACTGTGTTGGTTTTTCTGATCATACAATAGGAATTGAGATTCCATTAGCTTCTGCAGCTATGGGAGCAAGCCTCATTGAGAAACACTTTACTCTAGATAAAAATATGGAAGGTTGGGATCATAAAGTATCAGCAACTAAAGAGGAACTGGAAGCTATTGTCAAAGGTGCCTCTAGAATCAATGATGCTTTGGGAAGTTTCCGCATTCAGGCAACTGAATCTGATGAGAAAAAAGCCGAATTTCGCAGAAGCATTGCCATTAATCGTGCAATGAAGAAAGGTGAAGTAATCACTGAGCAAGATCTTGACTATAAACGTCCTGGTACTGGAATCAAGCCAGAAATGTCTGATTTTATTGTAGGAATGAAGGTCAATAAAGACTTAAAGCTTGACCATATTTTAACTAAAGAGGACTTGGTTTAATGATCGCTATTGTACCAGCGAGGGGGGGGTCAAAAGGTTTACCAGGGAAAAACATTAAATCTCTTAATGGCAAACCTATGATAGCATATACAATACAAGCTGCCTTAGAGTCGAGGTATATAACGGATGTAGTAATATCAACTGATGACGAGCAAATCTATGATGTCGCAGCTTCGTTAGGCGCAACAAAAACCTTTCTGCGGCCTAAAGAGCTGGCGAGAGATGATTCTCTCGCGGTTGATAACTATATATATACCACTAATCGTTTAAGTGACGAGTTTGGTTATGATGTTGACAATTTTGTCGTATTACAACCAACATCCCCGCTTAGAGAAAGCCAAGATATTGATGGTGCAATCGATCTGTTTTATAAAAACTCAGCGGACTCTGTTGTCAGCTATTGTTTAGAGTATCATCCAGTCATGTGGCACAAGTACATTGAAGCAGATTCAAGTTTAACGAGCATTTTCTCTGATGACTCCTTAAACAATAGGCAACAATTTAGAGAATCTTACTTTCCTAACGGTGCGATCTTTGTTTTTAAGAAATCTCTAATTGACAACAGACAATATTTTTCGGAAAAGACTTTTGCTTATAAAATGCCTAGATCGAGGTCTATAGATATCGATACGCAAGAAGATTTTGATTATGCGCAATTTTTAATGGGGAATAATAATGAAACACACGCTTCTTTATGACGAAAGCTTGACGATAAAGAAGGTGGTCAAAGCCTTGGATAACGGGGGAATAGGCTTTGTCGCATTTGTTGACAAAGATGATCATTTGTTAGGTATATTAACTGACGGAGACCTTCGTAGAGGAATCCTAAACAACTTAACTAATGTTGAAGAACTCGTTAACTTTAAACCAGTAAAAATGGACTCGGCTTCTACTAAGTCAGAAGTCATCGCAAATCTTAAAAGTCTTCATAGAAGGCATATGCCGATAGTGGACGAAAACAATAAGTTAGTATCAATATCCTCACTAGATGATGTCGATTTTATCTCTAGACCTAATACCGTAGTCATTATGGCTGGAGGATTAGGTTCTAGGTTAGGTGAACTAACGAAAAATACCCCTAAACCTATGTTGCATGTTGGTGATCAACCGATGTTACAGAATCTAATAGAGCAGTTTAGAGAGCAAGGTTTTAGGAAGTTTATATTCTGTCTGAACTATAAAAAAGAACTTATTCAAGACTATTTTGGTAACGGAAGTAAATTTTCTGTACACATAGACTATGTTGTTGAAAATAAAAGAATGGGAACTGCCGGGGCATTAAGTCTGATTGATAAGCCTTTTTTACACCCTTTCTTTGTAGTAAACGCAGATGTGTTAACCAACATGAACTTTGACGGACTGTTGGATTATCATCTGTCTAAAAGTGCATCTGCAACAATGGCTGTAAGAGAGTATTGCCATGAAATACCATTTGGTGTTATCAAAGAGCAAGGTGGTAAAATTATAGGAATCGAAGAAAAACCTAGTATTTCTTGGGATGTTAATGCTGGAATCTATGTGTTGAGTCCACCTGTACTAGAAACTATTCCTAAAAATCAGTTTTATGACATGCCGAGTTTATTTAAAACTTTGGCCGATAATAATGGTGGTTGTCATTGCTACAAAATTAATGGCTATTGGATTGATATTGGACGTAAAGAAGAGTTAATAAAAGCAAACTCGGATATTAAAAAAGGTATCGAATAGGATTTTTAGAAAGTTTTAGTGCTTTAATTAAAGTTTAAACTTGCTAAACAAGCTATTCATAAAAATATATAATTTAATTGGTATAATGATGAAGTTTTTTTCTCATGCAGGTCCTTGGTCCGATGATTATTTAGATAATATTGTAAAAGAAATATCAGAAGAAAATGAAAATATTACAATAAGCGCTCATAAAAAAGTTGATAATTCAGGGCTTTGGAATGCTTACTATAAGCAGTTGTCTAAGTTGAAAAACGTGAATTTTGAAGCAAGCGATTTAGATGAAGATATAATTATTAGGTGCAGATTGTTAAGGAGCATCGATAAAAATGATGCTCTTTTACATTTGAATGCTATGAGGGAAGCAACAAGAGAGGTGTTTGAAAGACATGACCCTGATATCGTGCTTTCTGAAACAATTGATTCATATATCATGGATATTCTCTACTTTGAGAGTAAAGAGAGAGGAATACCATTTATTGGGTTAGTCACTGTTTTTGTGAATGGATATTTTAGAATTTCAGCGAGAGGTGAATACAACTATGTTAGGGAAGTTACAGACAGTGAGGTGCAAGAAGTAATTACAGTCTTAGAAGATAAAGCTTATTTACCAGGATTTGTACAAAAAGATAAAAAAAATACAATAAAAACAATTTTAAGAAAATGGGCAAGGAATTTAATTAAAATTCCCTATTTCTCTTTTAAAAGGGTATCGTCAGGCGACTATTTTAACTATCATTATTGGCAATCGGTAATTATATCCAAACAATGGGCGCATTTTCTTCCTAAACTTGAAATTGGTGACGTAAATTGGAAAGAATCCATAGCACGTGAAAAGTCGAAAATCATCTATATTCCTTTACAGATGATTCCTGAAGCTACAGTGGATTACTGGTGTGATTCTGTAGAAGTAATTAATTATGACAAAGTTTTAATTGAATTTATTGAATCTCACAAAGAACTACATTTTCTAATCAAAGAGCATCCTAATGTAATTGGGTATAGAAACCCCAAGTTATACGACATGCTAAGTTCCATGGGTAATGTAACCCTATGCCCAACACAGACCCCATCAAATGATCTTGTTGATCATTATGACGCGACTTTGGTTTGGACAGGCACGGTAGGTTTTGAAGTGGCGTTAAGGAGCAAGCCAGTATTGTGTCTTTCATCTACCTATTACTTCCCTGACGAGCGTTTTTATAAAAAAATCAACAAAGATACTTGCTCTCAAGATATTGCGGAATATATCGAAAACTATGTTGACTTGAGTGAAGTTGATAAAAAGCGACTGGTTCATCATCTACTATCTGGTGTAGATAAAGGGCAACTAATTGTTGATGGAAGTTGGAACGGTAATAACGAGAAAGATCTCCATGATATGAAAGTCCTAGCCGCCTCGTTAGCTAGATATATTGAAAAAATTAAATAGCAATGAAGATTAACTACTTAATTTATCTTTTCTTTTCTATTGGAGGAGCCGCCCTATCTTTTTTTAAGTTAGGCTATATGGCTAGTGCGCTGCAACCAGAGAGCTTTGGATTATACTCTTTAGTAATGATTACGTTTATCTATGTTGGGTATATTGGTAGTTTTGGCTCAAACGAGTACATGTTAAAAATTGGCTCTGCAGCGCAAAATCAAATGGAAAGAGTCAGCATTAGAAATACAGCCCTCAACTATAGTATTTCTGGTGTTTTATTACTTTCAACTATCGTATTCTTAATTTCAACCATATTTATCGGTGTTAAAGTATCTGACTTTGTAGCGAGCCTAGTAATTCTGGCTATTTTTTCACAACCTTATAATATATTTGAGTCCTATTACCGTTCTAGTCAGTATGTTATAAGTTTTTCTTCTATGCTTTTTTCTAAGTCATTATTATCGCTAATTATTGCCATCTTATTTGTAGAGTCTTATGGTTATTGGGCCGCTATTTTTGCTGAGGCAATAGCATTACTTACAATCTCTGTTGTTTGCTTTTTTGTTAATTCAAGTAGCATTGTTTTTTTCGAGTTTGGGAATTATAGAAGTAAAATATGTTTGATATTTAAAGAAGGTTTTCCTTTCTGTTTAATGACGATGCTAAGAAATGTTTCCGTCAGTTTAGAGAGGTATATCGTATCAATTCTATTCGGTTTGATTAACCTTGGGTTGTATTCATTTTTAATGATTTCATATCAAGCAAGTGTGTTGGGCTGTGGAATACTAATGAATGTTATAGGTCCCAAGTTTATTAAAATGGCCTCCAATAAGAAAGATTCAAGGAAGTTTCTTAATTCGGTTATAGCATTGTTTAGTGTAGTTACATTTTTAAGTGTTATCCTGTATCCAAGCTTCAAGTTTTTGTCACCAATACTCGTTGAGAAGTACTTTATATCTTATTATTCGGAGCAAACCTTCTCTATATTGTCTTATGTTTATTGGTTATGCCTTGTTTCGGTATTACTTTTTATTAGTGATTGGATTTTATTGAGCCTTTCCGCAGAAAAAATAGCTAGGAATCTTACTTTTTTATCTCTCATTCTTGTCAGTATATTATTTCCAATTGGAATGTATACACAATTTGGATTGTCTGCATTTATTGAAGGGATATTATTTATTAGATTGGCAGTGCTTTTTTTTACTATTATCGCTTTATATAGGGCTTTCGAAAAAAAAAAGGGGGGGTGGTGATAAGGAATATGTTTGAAAATAAGGTGAATGCTTTTACTTTGGGAACTGTGGTTATTCTTTTTCCTTGGTTGATCGTTACGCTGATGAGAGTGTTTGGTCCTGTTACTCATGTAATTGTTAGTGTTGATTTAATTATATATTTGATGTGTTTTGTTTTAATAACTTATGCTTCATACTTCGTAGGTTTTTTCTCAATTAATAAAAAAAGTAAACTTTTAAAAGTTGGTGGAAAACTTGGTGCGTCAACTGGTCTAGTTATTCAGATAAGAAATTTGTTTTTTATTTTACTTACTATTTATGTAATACTTGCCTACATAGACTTTTTGATAATAAAGAATGGGTCTTTTAGTGGCATTGTTGAGCAAAGAGAGTCCGAGCACTTGTCCGGTCCTAGAAACTCAATTATTGGTCTGCTAATATTTTTTCTTTCTGGTACTCCCCCTATTTTTGCATCAATACTGTTTTATACGAAATGTGAAAATAGAAAAGCTAAACTTTTTTACTACACACTAGTTTTTCTTGGGTTTGCTGCGATGTTTTTGTCTGGTGGTCGTAATGCATTTTTTATAAGCACGATTTACTGTCTTTCATTTATAATGGTTTATAAAGTACGCAATAAGAATAATGGAATTAATCTAAAGAAACTTTGTGTCTTTATAACTATCTTCATAGGTGTTCTCTATTCTTTGAGTATGTTTCTTACAAGATTTGAGGTGCAGGGTTTAGACGTTCACATTATGCTTGACTATTTAGAGCGAGAGTATAATCTTTTAATCTATCGGATACCAGGATTACCAATTGAATTGCAACCAATATATTCGGTTTTTGTTTATTTGTCGTTTTATGTAACACATCCTTTTACTTATTTAAATGACTATTTTGAGTTGGCTTACTCTCCTTATCTTATGGGAGGGTATAATTTCTATATTATAGTTAGAATGATTGACGTTCTCTTTGGAACTCAATTCTATCAAACTGGTAGCGAACTAATTTTACAAAGTGGTGTGTACTTAACTTTTCCGGGTACGCTTTTCTTAGATTTTGGGTATATCGGCGGGTTATTAGTCGGAGCTCTATTTGGTTTTTCTTATGGCTTCTTAACAAGGCGTCTAGGAAGTAGTGTGATTAGCAGCAAATTGTGGTTCGCATTTATCACTGTTATAATGATTTTTTCGCCAATATACAGTGTTATAGGGATGGCTAATGGTTGGTCATTGCTATTTTTAATAACCTGCACCACTTTTCTGTCGCTCAGAGTTAGACAAAGAGATTGAATAATGAGCTATCAAATATGTAGTAAATGCATCATGGATACGAGTGATCCTAGTATTTCCTTTAATGAGCACGGCGTGTGCAATCACTGCTTGAACTTTGAAAACACTATTAAGCCGAGCTGGAACACTGATAGTCAAGGCCATCAGAAGTTGATGGAAATGGCTGAGTTAATCAAGAAAGATGGTGTGGGCAAGGATTTTGATTGCATCATCGGTTTGTCTGGTGGTTTGGATAGTTCATATGTAGCTTACGTCGCGAAAGAAGTGATGGGCTTGAGGCCGCTTTTATTTCATGTAGATGCTGGGTGGAACACCGATCAGGCAGTAGGCAACATAGAGAAATTAATCGAAGGACTAGAAGTCGACTTGTACACCGAAGTTGTAAACTGGCAAGAAATTAAAGACCTTCAAGTTGCTTTCCTGAAATCTGGTATTCCAGACCAAGACTTAGTTCAAGACGCTGCATTCTTTTCTGGGCTTTATCGTTTTGCTCGGAAACATGGCGTTAAACATATTCTTACTGGTTCAAATTTCTCTACAGAATGTTGTCGCGAACCAGAAGAGTGGGGTGGGTATTTAGGTGTTGATTCTACGCTATTTAAAGACATCCACAGCAAGTTTGGCAGTAAGAACAAGCTAAATGACTTCCCACTTGTAGACATTTTGTTCTACAAGATTTTATACAAGATTTATCCAGGGTTGAAAGTCCATTATCCTCTGAACCTTGTTCCATTTACTAAAAGAGAAGCAGAAGAGGAGCTTAATGATAAGTTTGGATGGGAGAAGTTCCAACATAAGCATCATGAATCTCGCTTTACTCGCTTTTATGAAGATTACTGGTTACCAAGACGCTTTGGTTTTCAAAAGCGTCGTGCTCATTTTTCGAGTTTGATACATACTGAGCAAATGAGTCGTGAAGCTGCCTTAGAGAGAATTTCAAAGCCTGAGATGGACGAACACTTTTTGACACGCGAGTTTGAATATGTGGCACATAAGTTAGATCTCACAGTTGACGAGCTGCAGGCACTGTTTGATGCACCAAAGAAAACATATCGAGACTACAAAAATAAGCGTTGGCTTATTCAATTCGGTGCATCATTATTGCGGAAGTTTGGTAAAGAAAAGAGGAATGTCTAGTGCTTCACATTATTGATTATGGTGTTGGGAATATTCAGGCATTTTTAAATGTATTCAAAAGATTAGGCATACCTTGCAAGCGCTCTACTTCCCCTCTTGAACTTAGCGAAGCGACGCACCTTATCTTACCAGGTGTTGGGTCGTTTGATCATGCTATGACTGAGTTTTCGAAGTCAGGGTTGCGAGATAAAGTAGAAGAGCTAGTGCAAGTAAGAAAAATACCTGTACTGGGAATATGTGTTGGCATGCAAATGCTTGCGACTAGTAGCGAAGAAGGTGAGTTACCGGGTTTAAACTGGATTCCAGGCCGGGTTCGCTCATTCCGAAGTTGCCCGCAAAGTGAAGCACTCCCTATGCCTCATATGGGTTGGAATGAGGTAGTGCTTTCTAAGTTGTCGCCACTTTTCAATGAGTTTCAAGAAGAGCCGGAATTCTATTTTTTACATTCATACTTCTTTGATTGTGATGATGAAGAGAATGGCCTGGCTAAGGCAGATTATGGGTTGAAGTTTGACTGTATCGTAAATTCTGGAAATGTTTACGGTATACAGTGTCATCCAGAGAAAAGCCATCAATTTGGTGAGACTATCCTAAAGAATTTTGCGGAGCTATAAGGCGATGTTACGACCAAGAGTTATTCCTTGTCTTTTAATCCACCAAGGTGGGCTTGTAAAAACTCAAAAATTTGGCTCTCCAAAATATGTTGGCGATCCAATCAATGCAGTTAAGATTTTTAATGAAAAAGAGTCTGATGAATTAATGGTGATTGATATCGATGCCACTGTTAATGGAGCAGAACCCGACTATGATCTCATTGCTAAGTTAGCTGCTGAGTGTAGGATGCCACTATGTTATGGTGGCGGAATTAAAACGGCTGCTCAAGCTTCTCGCATAATCGACCTTGGTGTCGAGAAAGTGGCATTGAGCTCTGCTGCTATTGCAGATCCAAATCTGATTGGTGAAATTTCGAGTAGCATTGGTAGCCAAAGTGTTGTGGTCGTGGTCGATGTACAAAAGAAAAAAGGTCTTTTTTCTAATAGTTATCAAGTTCTTACACATAATGCTACTCAAGCTCATAAAATTGACTTATTTGCGTTGGCAAAAACCGTAGAAGAGCATGGAGCTGGTGAGCTAGTGATTAATTCCGTCGATTTAGATGGCATGATGACAGGGTATGATCTAGAACTGTCAAAGAAAATAAAAGAACAAATGCATATTCCTGTTACTTTCCTTGGGGGAGCTGGCAACATGTCTGACCTAGAGAAGCTGGTTCAAGAATGTGGTGTTGTCGGTGTAGCGGCAGGCAGTTTGTTTGTCTTTAAAGGTAAATATAGAGCGGTTCTGATTAGTTACCCAACTAAACAAGAGAAGACCGATTTAAGCAAACAAGTTTCAATTTAGAGCGATAACGGGGTTAATGGTGTTTAACAACAAAGTATTATTAATCACAGGTGGGACCGGCTCATTTGGTAACGCTGTATTAAAACGATTTTTAGATACAGATATTAAAGAAATTCGCATTTTTTCTCGCGATGAGAAAAAGCAAGATGATATGCGTAAGCAATATCAGCACACTAAACTTAAGTTTTATATTGGTGACGTGCGAGATTATAATTCTATTTTATCTGCCACTCGTGGTGTCGATTTTGTCTATCATGCAGCCGCTCTAAAACAAGTTCCTTCCTGTGAATTCCATCCAATGGAAGCTGTAAAAACTAACGTTCTTGGTACAGAAAACGTGTTAGAAGCTTGCATTGCAAACGAAGTATCTAGAGTTGTTTGTTTAAGTACAGACAAAGCGGTTTACCCGATTAATGCAATGGGAATTTCTAAAGCGATGATGGAAAAAGTTATCGTTGCAAAATCACGTAACGTTGACCCAGAAAAAACTGTTATATCTGCAACCCGTTATGGCAATGTTATGGCCTCTCGCGGTTCTGTGATCCCACTGTTTTTGCGCCAAATTATGAATGGCGATCCAATCACAATCACAGACCCGAATATGACGCGTTTCATGATGACTTTGGATGATGCGGTAGACCTTGTATTGCATGCATTCACTCATGGTGTTAATGGTGATATTTTCGTCCAAAAAGCACCAGCGGCAACCATAGATGTATTAGTAAAAGCACTTTTAAAAATCACCAAGAAACCAGATCATCAAGTTAACATTATTGGTACTCGTCATGGTGAGAAGCTTTATGAAGCTCTTTGTAGTCGTGAAGAGATGTTTGTGGCTGAAGATCAAGGCGGTTATTACCGTGTACCTTCTGACAACCGTGATTTGAACTACACAAAGTACAATGAAGAAGGTGAAAAAGATCTGTCGATTATCGAAGACTACAACTCACATAACACTGAACGTTTAGATGTTGACGGTATGGTGAAGCTTCTTCATAAGCTCGACTTTATTGCTGATATCGAAGCTGGTAGCTTGGTTGTACCAGAGGGAGTATAAATGAATATTTTAGTCACCGGTGCTGCTGGTTTTATAGGCCGTAATTTGTGTGTTTTTTTGCAAGAAGCGAGCTTTACTAATATTGTAAAAATTACTCTTGATGATGACGAAGCAAGTATTAGCGATAAAGTTAAATCTGCTGATTTTATCTATCACTTAGCGGGTGTGAACCGTCCTAAGAATGAAGACGAATTCAAAAAAGGCAATACAGATTTAACTCAAAATATCATAGACACATTGATTGAGTCAGGGCGTAAAACGCCTATTGTATTAACCTCTTCGATTCAAGCAGAATTAGATAATCCTTATGGCCTCAGTAAGGCGGGTGCAGAAGAGGCTGTAGCGGAGTATAAGAAACAAACTGGTGCTGCTACTCATATTTATCGCTTACCTAACGTGTTCGGCAAATGGTGTCTACCAAATTATAATTCAGCAGTTGCTACTTTTTGTTACAACACCATAAATGATTTACCAATCACTATTCATAACCCTGATGCAGCGATCAGCCTCGTATACATTGATGATGTATGTCAGTCGTTTGTTAAGCTACTGTCTGATTCACCAGCTCCATCTGAGCAATATCGTTTTGTAGAACCGGTTTATCAAACCACTGTGGGCGAAGTTGCCTCATTGGTTGCTGAGTTTAAAGAGAGCCGAGAAAGTATGATTTCGGCTAAAGTAGGTGAAGGCTTTGTTCGAGCTCTTTATTCTACCTATGTAAGCTATCTAGCACCTGATCAATTTGATTATTCCGTTACTCGTCATAGCGATGAGAGAGGGACTTTCGTGGAAATGCTTAAAACCAAAGACTCGGGTCAGTTTTCATTTTTTACAGCACACCCTGGTATCACTCGCGGTGGACATTATCACCATACTAAAACAGAAAAGTTCCTTGTAATAAATGGGAAAGCCCTATTTAAGTTTAGGCACATTGTGACGGGTGAGTATCATGAACTAACCGTTGAGGGGGAGGAGTCCCGTATAGTTGAAACCGCTCCAGGGTGGACACATGATGTGACTAATATTGGGTCGAATGAGTTAGTCGTTATGCTGTGGGCGAATGAAATATTTGATAGAGATGCTCCAGATACCATTGCCAACCCACTGTAAGTAGAGAAAAAGAAATGAAAAAATTAAAAGTAATGTCAGTGGTAGGAACTCGCCCTGAAATTATCCGCCTTTCTAGAGTGTTAGCCAAGTTAGACGAGCATTGTGAACACATTTTGGTTCATACTGGTCAAAATTACGATTTTGAATTAAATGAAGTCTTTTTTAATGATTTAGGTGTACGTAAGCCTGATTATTTTTTAGAAGCTGCGGGTAAGAATGCCGCAGAAACAATTGGCCAAGTTATCATTAAAGTCGATCAAGCATTAGAGGAAATTAAACCTGACTCAATGCTTGTGCTCGGTGACACTAACTCATGTTTGTCTGCAATTCCGGCTAAGCGTCGCAAAGTGCCAATTTTCCATATGGAAGCAGGCAACCGTTGTTTTGATCAGCGCGTACCAGAAGAAACCAACCGTCGTATCGTTGATCACACATCAGATATAAATCTCACGTACAGTACGATCGCTCGTGAATATTTATTAGCCGAAGGGTTACCTGCTGATCGTGTTATAAAAACGGGTAGTCCGATGTTTGAGGTGTTAAATCACTATATGCCTCAAATAGATGCTTCTGATGTTTTATCTCGTTTAGGGTTAGAAAAAGGCCAGTTCTTTGTAGTTAGTGCCCACCGTGAAGAAAATGTAGATTCACCGAAGCAATTGGCAAAGTTAGCGCAGACGTTAAATGCGGTTGCAGAATATTATGATATGCCGGTAATTGTTTCGACTCACCCGAGGACACGCAATCGAATAGAAGCGCAGGGTATTGAATTCCACTCAAATATCCAATTGCTTAAACCACTTGGTTTCCATGATTACAACCAGTTACAGAAAAATGCCAAAGTAGTGCTTTCTGATAGCGGTACGATCAATGAAGAATCGTCCATTATGAACTTTCCTGCACTTAATATGCGAGAGGCGCATGAGCGTCCAGAAGGAATGGAAGAGGCATCAGTGATGATGGTCGGCCTTGGGGCTGAGCGAGTGATGCAAGCTTTACAAGTACTGGAATCACAGCCATCAGGTGATGAACGTCTATTGCGTCAAGTCTATGATTACAGTATGCCAAACGTCTCTGATAAGGTAGTGCGAATTATTCATTCTTATACCGATTACGTAAAACGTGTGGTATGGAAGGAATACTAAGCTGTGAAAATTGCTTTATTTCCAGATGATTACCTACCGAAAAGTACTCTAGTGCATGCTAAAATGTTCCATGAGCTTGCACTAGAGCTTAAAAAGCTGGGCTATGAGCCTGTGATCATCACTCCTAGTCACGGTAAACAGGCTACCCGTTTGGTAAAGGAAACTTTTGGTGGTGTAGAGGTTTGGCGTTTTCGTAACCCTGCGATGAGAGGAAGAGGAAAGCTTCAAAGGGTGATTAGTGAGTCGTTACTATCATTTAACGCTTACCTAGCACTAAAAAGTGATGAGAGTATCAAGTCTTTTGATGCTTGCATCAATTACTCTCCGACTATCTTCTTTGGTCCACTGATGCACTGGTTTAAGCGTTATTGTGGCACGTATAACTATCTCGTATTACGGGATATGTTTCCGCAATGGGTTATTGATGAGGGACTCATCTCTGTAAAGTCTCCTATAGCGAGTTATTTTCGTTTCTTCGAAAAAGTGAATTATAACGCATCGGATACTATTGGCTTAATGTCACCTGCAAATGTTACGTATTTTTCAAAGCTGCACCCTAATTATCGCAATCTTCAAGTTCTTCGAAATTGGGCTGATGTAAGTTCAAAGAGTTATAGCACCTCGCTGATTGATGTCAGAAAACATTGTAAACTAGATGATAAAGTTATCTATTTTTATGGTGGTAACATCGGCCGTGCGCAAGATATGGGTAACTTGCTACGACTAGTCGAAAGTATGCAAAGTCATCCTGAGGCGCATTTTCTCTTTATCGGGCAAGGTGATGAGTTTGAATTAGTCGAGAGTGCTAAAGTAAAGAAGGGGCTCGATAATTTAACGCTTCTTTCTTCAATCAGCCAAGACGAGTACAAAGAAGTCTTAACTCAAGTCGATGTGGGATTGTTTTCACTTGCCAAAACCCATAAAGCACATAATTTCCCAGGTAAGCTGCTTGGTTATATGGTGCAGTCTCTACCGATTTTGGGCAGTGTGAACCAAGGTAATGATGTCATAGAGTTTATCAATGGTGAGGGGGCGGGTAAGGCTTATATAAATGGTGAAGACCAATCATTGTATGAAGCTGCGTTGATGCTACTTCAAGATCAAGCTTCGCGTAAAGCAATGGGCGCTAAAGCGTACGAGGTGCTTAAAACCAGCTTTTCAGTCGAGGCCGCTGCCAGTCAGATCATAGACACAATTGAGAAAGCAAACCAATGAAAATAATGTTAACCGGTGCTTCAGGCTTCATTGGCAGCAAACTATTAGAGCAATTGCCTGCTGATGATACATTGTCATTAGGGCGAGATAAACCTGAAGGGCAGCCTTCTGAAAAATTCTTTAGACTTGAAATCAACAATGATACTGATTACTCAGTGGCGTTAAGTCGTGTGGGCGTTATTGTTCATCTAGCGGCTCGTGTTCATGTCATGAATGATGCAGTGAGCAACCCACTTGAAGAGTATCGAGAGGTTAATACTCACGGTGCGACCAATCTGGCCCGCCAAGCAGCAAAGGCAGGCGTAAAGCGATTTATTTTTATCAGTAGTATCAAAGTAAATGGGGAAGAAACGAAGTTGGATAACCCCTTTACTGCGTGTGATCCCCATGCACCAGAAGATGATTATGGTGTTTCTAAATCGGAAGCTGAGCAAGCACTGTTTGCAATTGGCAAAGAGACAGGTATGGAAATTGTGGTTATCCGGCCAACCTTAGTTTATGGACCAGGCGTTAAAGCCAATTTCGCTTCTCTGATGAACTTAGTTTCAAAAGGTATTCCATTACCGTTTGGTTGCATCACCAACAATAAGCGTAGTTTGGTATCTGTCGATAATTTGGTTGATCTTATCGTTACTTGTATTGAGCATCCTAAAGCAGCTAATCAAGTTTTTTTAGTTTCTGATGATCATGATGTTTCTACCTCTGAGATGGTTAGACAGATGGCTTTGTCCCTAGGCAAATCGACATGGCAGCTGCCGGTTCCAAAGTGGTGTTATAAACTTGCCGGAAAAGTATTTGGTAAGCAAGATGTTGTGGATAGACTGCTTGGTTCATTACAGGTGGATATTACTCATACGAAAAAAACATTAGGTTGGACACCTCCTCAAACGTTAGAGGAAGGCTTTAAAAAAACGGCAGAAGCCTTTCTTCAGTCAAAAAATAACAGTGGTAATATATGATTCGTCTTTTGGATTTCCTCGCAGCCTTCTTTGGCTTGCTTTTTTTATGGCCGGTGTTACTCGTTGTCACAATCATTGGTCTGTTCGATACAGGCTCGCCGATTTTTATTCAAGAACGCGTAGGTCGTAACAAAAAGCCGTTTAAGCTTATTAAGTTTCGTACCATGTCGGTAGAAACAAAATCTGTAGCTAGCCACTTAGCGAGCAATGCATCTATTACAAAACTCGGTGCTTTTCTTCGTAAAACTAAAATCGATGAATTACCTCAGTTGATTAACGTGGTGAAAGGTGAAATGAGCTTGGTGGGGCCGCGTCCAAATTTGTTCAACCAAGAAGAACTGATTAAAGAACGTGATGCATTAGGGGTATATGATGTTCTACCCGGTATCACTGGCCTTGCTCAGGTGCAAAATATTGATATGTCTACACCGCAGCTATTGGCAAAAACAGATAAGCAGATGATTGATACCTTGACGCTAAAAGATTACTTCAAGTACATATTAATGACAGCAACGGGCAGTGGTAGTGGTGATGCTGTGAAGTAACACTGCTTTCAATTTATCTACAAAGACTTTTTAAACCAACGCCAGTACAATACTGGCGTTGGTTTATATTAGAGAAATAACATGGCTAGGCTTAATTTTATCTGGAACCTCTCAAGGTTTAACAAACGCATTATCAGCGTATGTATAGACACATTTTTTATTATTGCTTCTTTTTATGCCGCGTATTGGACTCGTATTGGTCATATCCAGTCATTTGATGATGTCTCAACTCGCTATGTAGTTCTAGGTACGTTAGCGGTGACGCTTTTTGTCTATACGCGACTTGGGCTATATCGTGCTGTGCTTCGCTATTTGACCTTTCATGCGTTAGCGGTGGTGAGTGCTGGTACGGCAATCTCGGCGGCAACGGTTGCGATACTTGCATTTTATTTTGATGCGTCAATACCGCGTTCAGTGCCTATTATCTATGGCACCTTTCTTTGTTTGTTATGTGGTGGTTCGCGGCTCATTGTTCGTGTGCTGGTCGCGCAGGTTAATGGCAAAGGGAAGAAAAACGTTCTTATCTATGGTGCCGGTTCTGCTGGTAGGCAATTGGCTTGGGCGTTGCGTTCATCTGAAACTCATAAAGTAGTGGGTTTTATTGATGAAGATTCGACTCTTGAAAATACCGTGATCATGGGGTTATCGGTAAGGAATCTCAAAGAGGCCTCTGCTGCCGTTGATAAACACAATGTACATCAAATTCTGTTAGCGGTACCGAGTGCGTCACGTGCGCGTCGTAAGCAAATTTTGGATGCTCTAGTGCCGATTTCAGCTGAAGTACTCACGGTGCCGGATATGAAAGATATTGTAGAAGGCAAGGCGACAATTGATGAATTGAAAGATGTTGCGATAGAAGATTTGCTCGGTAGGGATGCAGTCACACCACAGCAGTCACTGATGGAAGCCAATATAAAAAATAAAATCGTGATGGTGACCGGTGCTGGTGGTTCGATCGGTTCTGAATTGTGTCGTCAAATTCTTTCATGTAAACCGAAAACCCTCATCCTGTTCGAATTGTCTGAATTTGGCTTGTACCAAATAGATCGTGAGCTACATCTGCTTGCAAAAGAAAAAGGACTCGATGTTGAAATTATCCCACTGTTAGGGTCTGTTCAACGCATCAACCGCTTGTCCGTGGTGATGAAAAGTTTTGCAGTCCAAACCATTTATCATGCCGCTGCCTATAAGCATGTACCCTTGGTAGAATACAAT
Source organism: Vibrio sp. 1180_3 (assembly GCF_029478545.1). NCBI lineage: Bacteria > Pseudomonadati > Pseudomonadota > Gammaproteobacteria > Vibrionales > Vibrionaceae > Vibrio > Vibrio sp. 1180_3. The sequence continues at coordinate 14,789 of NZ_SJFM01000013.1, read as the reverse complement.
GTGGTTGAAGGGGTACGTAACAATGTGTTTGGTACTTACTACACTGCAAAAGCGGCGATTGAAGCTAAAATTGAATCATTTGTGTTGATTTCGACCGATAAAGCCGTCAGACCAACCAATGTGATGGGTACGACAAAACGTATGGCAGAATTAGGCCTTCAAGCCTTAGCTGAACAAGAGAAAATGAAAAGTGATGGCACTCGTTTTTGCATGGTGCGCTTTGGTAATGTTCTTGGTTCATCAGGTTCTGTTGTCCCGTTATTTAAGAAGCAAATCTTGAAAGGTGGCCCATTAACGGTAACTCACCCTGATATTATTCGCTATTTTATGACGATTCCTGAGGCGGCCCAATTGGTAATTCAAGCTGGAGCAATGGGCAAAGGGGGCGATGTATTTGTCTTGGATATGGGTGAACCAGTCAAGATTATTGATCTTGCGGAAAATCTAATCCGATTATCTGGCCTTGAAGTTAAAAATGAAGAAAACCCTTATGGTGATATCTCAATTGAATTCTCAGGCCTACGTCCAGGTGAAAAGTTATTCGAAGAGCTTCTTATTGGCGATAATGTCGAGCAAACGGCTCATGAAAGGATCATGACCGCGAGTGAGCGGTTTTTACCCCTGTCGGACTATACATGTTTGTTAGAGCAATTAGATTCTGCTTGTCATAATTTTGACCATGAAAAAATTCGCGAATTATTGATCTCAGCACCGACTGACTTTAATCCTTCTGATGGTATTTGCGATCTAGTTTGGCATCGGTTGCATGATGGTGGTGAGCCACCTTGCGAGATACTACATTAATTTTAAAGAGCCCCATTGTTGGGGCTCTTTTGGTTTATGGGGTTTGATCTGAACAGGATGCGCTTTTGACGATAAAGCAGGCAGATTATTTTTCGATATAACTCGAAGAATAATAGTGATGAGCTTACTTATTGCTCGTGTGGTTTCATAATTGTGAGTCGATATTTAAGGGGTGTAATTTATGAACATCATTCATCATGGCGGAAAACATACGGTCACTGGCTCTTGCCATGAACTCAATCTTAATGGTGTTGGCGTGCTCATTGATTGTGGTTTAGTGCAGGGAAAAAGTCCAAAGTCGCTCAACATCGAATTTGCGGTTCGTCATATCAAAGCGTTGGTGTTAACGCATTCGCACATTGATCATATCGGGCGTATTCCATGGTTATTGGCCGCCGGCTTTAACCAACCGATTTACTGCACTCCTGCAACCGCAGAGCTTGTGCCACTTATGCTCGAAGATGGCTTAAAGCTTCAACTGGGGCTTAACCATGGGCAGCGCCATCGAGTATTGGATCGCGTCAAGTCACTGATTAAGCCTATTGAATACGGCGTGTGGCAGCCAATTTCTCGTGATCTCCCTCATTGCTATTTTCGCTTCAACCCAGCAGGTCATATATTGGGTTCGGCATTTGTCGAGTTTAAATTACCAAATAACGAGATTGTGGTTTTTTCTGGTGATCTCGGTCCAAGCAATACGCCACTGCTGCCAGACCCTGTTTCGCCACCACGTGCGGACTACCTCTACATTGAAACGACCTATGGCGATAAAGTTCACGAAAGTGTCGAGCAAAGGTCGCAGCGCCTGAAGACCATTATCAACCGTTCACTGCAAGATGGCGGCACGATCTTGATTCCTGCGTTTAGTGTTGGTCGAACTCAGGAATTACTGTTTGATATCGAGCAATTGATTTTCGAACATGGCATTGCTGACAATATTCCGATTATTTTAGACTCGCCGATGGCGCAAAAAGTAACCAAGTCTTATCGCCGTTTTAAAAAACTGTGGGGCAAAGAAGCGAAAGTGCGTTTAGACGCAAAGCGGCATCCATTGGCTTTCGAGCAGTGCATAACGGTTGAAGATAATCGCTCACATCATGCCTTAGTGAACCGCTTAGCCTCAACGGGCGAGCCCGCAATTGTTGTTGCTGCTTCTGGTATGTGTGAGGGTGGGCGAGTGATGGACTACCTAAAAGCATTATTGCCAGATCAGCGCACCGACGTCATTTTTGCTGGTTACCAAGCTGAAGGAACGCTAGGTCGCGCAATACAGCAAGGTGATAACCAGGTGTGGATTGATGGTCAACAAACGCAGGTTAACGCGTTCATTCATACCATGTCTGGCTATTCAGCCCATGCAGATCAAGCAGACCTGTTGCGTTTTATTGAAGGTATTGCTGAAAAACCAAAACAGATCCATCTAATTCACGGAGAGCCGGAAACAAAGCAAGCTTTTGCTGTAAAGCTCAGAAGTGCGGGGTATAAGGTTGTGAGTTGAGGTGAGTCAGCGAACGAAGGTTTGCGTTTCTCTTTCCTTGGTGGGAAGGTATCATACTTCATCCGTTAGAATTCGAGCATCCCGTGCTAAGGTGAATACGATGACTTTAAATCCTCAACGTTGGAAACAGCGTCTACAAAACTTATCCAAAGCGCAGCATCGTCTTGAAAAAGCTTGTTCTCAAAAAACTTACAATGAACTAGAGCTTGCTGGGTTAGTGCAAACGTTCGAGTTTTCATTTGAGTTAACTTGGAAAACGCTAAAAGATTTACTTGAATTTGAAGGTTTTGATGTTGCTTCACCACGAAGTGTTATTCGTACCGCATTAGAGGCGAGACATCTTTCTTCTGATCAATGTGAGGTGCTACTTGAAGCATTGATGAAGCGAAATCTGCTATCACATACCTACGATGAAAAAAATGTCCTTGAAGCACAACAGCTTATTGTGGAACGTTTTTCTCCGGTAATCGGTGAGATTACCGACTATTTAGAAGTGAAAAGTTTAGAGGCAAAAAGTGGTCAGTAAAGCCCTTGTCTCAATAAAAATTGGTTTAAAACTTCATCAATATCAGCTATTGAACGACGTAATATTGTCCAACCCTTTGGTTGAGCGTGCGTGGGTTTTTGGCTCTCGGGCGCTGGGTACATTTAAAGAGAGTTCAGATATCGACATTGCGTTAGAAGGGAAAGCGCTCACCTTAAATGAGATTGCGCTGATGCTTGATACCTTGGATCAATCATCTTTACCATACAAGGTCGATTTGTTGATTAAGCATAAAATCACTTCACCTGAATTGTTGGCCCATATCGAACAGCATGGCTTGCAGATCAAGTGAAAGTCGCAAACCCTTAATACCCTTTATCAAAATCAATACGGTTTTCCAGTTGGAAACCTTCACGCCATAACTGGTAGTTGCGTGTAAAAATCTCTACCACCTGCTCAGGAAAACTGACAGCGGCAATGTGCGGAGTTAACGTGATGCCCGGGTGTTGCCAAAACGGATGTTCCCTATCGAGCGGTTCTTGCTCAAATACATCCAGATAGGCGTGTTGAATGTGGCCCAGTTCAATCGCGGTAATGAGATCACTCTCGACGAGGTTTTTGCCGCGTCCGACATTAAACAATAACGCCTGTTGGCAATGACTCAGCGTATTCTGGTTTAACAGACCGAGCGTTTGAGGCGTATTGGGTAAGGTACTGACCACAATATCGGCTTGGGCAAAGGCCGCAGCAAGTTCATTGACATGATAGGTCTGATCAAATTGGCCACTTCTAGCAGGGATCCCAGTACTATTAACCCCAACAACCGTTAAACCAAACGCTTTTGCTACCAGTGCTAAGTGGCTACCAATTGCACCAGTGCCGAGTATAACCATGGTTTTGCCATTAATTGACTGGTAAGCATGCGGCAGCCATTGTTTGTGTTGCTGTTGAACTTGGTAGCGTGGAAAGTGCCTGAAATGTGCAATAGTGTAGCCAAGTACATATTCAGCAATTTGTTGGCCGAAGATGCCTTTCACATTGGTCAATTGGTAATCTTGACGCAAATTAGGATCAATTAAAGTATCCACACCGGCATAGGCTGATTGTAACCACTCTAGATTAGGGAAGTCTTGCAGACACTTTGCGGCCATTGGGGGAGCTGCTAGCAGAATAGTTGCTTGGTGGCGATCGGTAGTGATAACCAAGTCTGTCAAACCCGCTTTCTCTAGAGCTTGGCGGTAAATATCATCATGCTCGGTAAGAATATACACTTTATCGGTGAAATTGTTCATCAGCTTTGCTTTTTTCCCTGTTGTTTATCAAGTACACTTCCGCTGTCTTTTTCTGCAACGATTGAGTGATTATGCTACAAAACCCTCTACAGGTTCGTCTTGAGAAATTTGAACCTTGGCAACAAATTACTTTTATGGCGTGTTTGTGTGAACGTATGTACCCGAACTATGCCATGTTTTGCGATAATGTTGAATTTGCTCATGCGCGAGTATATCGCGATATTCTAGACAGTGTTTGGGAATTGCTCACGGTAAAAAGTGCCAAAATTAATTTCGAGAATCAGTTAGAGAAGTTGGAAGAGATCATTCCAAGCTTGGAAGATTTTGATGTTTACGCTGTTTATCCTGCAATCGATGCGTGCGTAGCGTTATCTAACTTGCTGCATGGCTTGCTTGACCGTGATTATTTGTATGAAAACATGCAAAAAATCAGTCAAATTTCAGTGCTGACAGTCGCTCAATTAGAAGAAGCGCAAACCGGCGAAGCTATCAATAACGAAAACCAAAAGCAGAATGAAGCGGTTTGCGAAGAGTGGGATATCCAGTGGGCTATTTTCCGTCCACTTCGTGAAGCGGTTGAACGCGACATTGATTTAATTAAAGATCTACGTCAAGAGCTGCGTGATGAAGGCGTGAGCAACATTGGTGTAAGTCTTTAGCTCCATTGAAATAGCGAACATTTATCACGATGAAAACTAACTGGCGAGATCGATGGCTTAAATTCAAACATACGATTTTAGAGGCGATGGATTTTCGTTCTAGGATTTGGGTGGTGAGAATTTCAGAAACTCGTTTGAAAGATGAATCTTTTATCATCAATGAAGATAGCTTTAACGAGCCTTTGCAATGGATGAAAAGAAGATCCTATTCATCGGTTATGCTGGCGCAAGTCGAGCATATGAAATGTTCCCAAGTTCATATCTTTACGGTTGGCAATCAAACACACCAACTGTTAAGGGTTAAATAGATGCTCTTTTATTTTAAATCACCAATCTCTTGGTTTGATGCGTTGGGTTAGCACGCCGACTAGAAGATTGTTATCCAATAATGGTGAGATGTAAAAGCTTGAGTTAAGTATAAGTGCCGGGCATAAAAACGGCACTTATACTTATTGGGTTACATGATTACTGTGAGGTGTTAGGTCTTTGTGACCAAGGGGAGCGAGCATCCGTTCTATCGTATAATTGATGTTTCTTCCTCAACATTTGCCCACCATCGCGAGTGATTGGCTCCCAGTTAAGTATTGCTCTGTTCGTGGACGGTTTTACGGTCATGATGTCAAAAGGAATTGATACATAAAATCCCTTATTATAGCTTCCTTCCCCATACTCATCGGCCGTTAAGTCTGTAAATACCGCATAAACGCCGGCAATCACACCTGACTTGAATTGTTTAGAAAAATCAACTCGAGCACCAATGTCTCCACCTAAAAATTTTCCTGCACTGATTTTAAATAATGTACTTTCAAGAAATGCCCAATCAGGTGTGTAGTAAGTGGTTAGATGACCTGTTGTTCCTTGGTTTAATACATAAGCTCGGCAACTTGTTGGATTATTAATACAAGTAGTAGAGTTCGGATTTGCACCATCGTAGTAGAAATAATCGTCTGAATAAATTCCAAACCAAGAATCAGCCTCTCGTTGACTTAGGTAATTCATATCAACTCCTACTGCCCAATTTGATCTCATCGGACGATATAATATTTCACCACCCACACCAGCAAACATCGACTCTAGATAACCCCCGTAAACTTGTGTGTAAATGTTTTCTGTTGGTTGTTCAAACCAAGTTAACTGTAATTGACTCAGGCGTACTGGATCTTGTACATAACTACGGAACATGGTACGAACTCGAGGCGTTGCCTCATTGCGGACGTGTGGTGATTGTGGGCTATCAACACCGTAGTTGAATTTGTCGTAGTTATCGACAATATTGATATAGATTGCACCGCCAAGCTCAAGCTTAGGCGTGATCCAATAATTGGAGTGTGCACTTAGACCTAGGCTGAATAAATAGAAAGCTTCTGGTCCACCAAGAGATTGTTGTAATGAGGGCGATAAACCGTAATCCCAACGTTTGATAGACTGAGCTACTATCGGTGAAGATAATGGGGTTGGTTCTTGGTATTTATCGAAGGTCGACGAAGGCGTAACCCCAAGTTGGTCATAATTGGCTGCCGAGATATAGTCATCCCGGTTAATGATGGTTTCAGTCAATACCATGCTATTGTTTTGTTCAATAATATGAAATTCCGTAATGTCATCATTACCGTATCGAGTTAAAACCGCTGCCGCCCGTTCAAGTGCTTCATCTCTATCGCGATATTTTACTTGTTCACCGGTGACGATGATCTTGTTGTCTGACACGGCGATAGTGTTTTGCTGATAGCCAGCATTATGCTGAAGTTCAGCCGATGCTTGTTGCCAATCGTTGGATGTAGGAGAGGCTTGAACCTTGGTTTTAGGGGTATCCAACCAACTTGCTTTCATGTGATTAAAATTGGTATAAAAATTAAAGCCTAACGTGAGTGTATCGCCTCGTTGATAACTGACTTTAGCATCTCCCCAGTCACCTAGTCGGTAATTAATACCGATATTCCATGGTGTATGCTGAGTCATATCTGAGTTGGCTCTTATTTGTGGCCAATCTTCAGAGTAATCGTTGCCATCGTATTCAATTTTAATTCGCAGTGGTTCGTAAGGTGTTTGATATTCTATACCGCCAAACAATGCCGCAGGGCCTTTAAACCAACGTCCATAGTCAACCATGCCACCTTTGTCTTTAAAATCACTCGGGCGGTTACAGAATCGGTCGCTTATCTTACAGACTGGATTACTGACATTACCGCTTTGACCAATGTATCCCCAGCCGAGTCCCAGGGTGAAATCAAGGTTACCAAAACGTTTGGTAGCAGCAATAAATTCACCATCAAACATGCCGGTACCACCGAAATCTCGTAGGCCAATTGACGTTTCTGGCAACCAATAACTTTCTTCAATGAGGCGAACTTTAAAATCCATACCTTTGTCTGTATACAGGTTATCGCCGCTGTAGTCAGGATTAGAATTATAGAGAACATTGGGTAAGCGGGTATAACGAATGGTCGCATCAAGCCATGGCATCACTTGCATGGAAGCAACGTAATGGTGGTAGTCGTTATTAACGCTGATCCCGACATTAAATTCACCTTCTTCAGCCATGCGACCGGAAGGCATTTGCATTAAACCAGTACCACCAAAGTCCATTTGTGACGGTTTCCAATCATTTGTGCTGCTCATGACAACCGATGCATAACTAACAGAGAACAGGCTTAGAGATGAAATAAAAAATGAAGAATATTGAAGTTTCATAGAAAGCCTTTTCTTGACTGAAGCAGCGAAACAATCTCGCTTTCGAAATCTAATAACTGAGCATTTGGTCTGTTAAATCCCACAAAAATAATACTGCCTGGCGCTAGGATAGTTTGTTCATCATTCCAGTGGGCATATCCCACTTTTTTTGTATGGCCATCTGGGTAAATCACCCAAACATTGCTGCTATTTGCACTTGATAGCAATGTTGTTTGCTTAAGATAATCGGCGACAGTTAATCCACCGATAAATGGTTTAGTAACAGGCACAAAAAGTAACCCTTCAATATGAATTGTTTTTGGTCTTTTCGGTGTTATTAACTCAAAATTGCCCTTAAGTTGCGGGTTATTCTTGGGGGTGATCCGTATCGCATCATAATCGAGATTGATGAATTCACGATAACCAACATCCCAGCGGTTTATCTGTTGCTCCAATAAAGCCATACTTGCTTTAGATTTAGGATGAACGTGTGTGTATGCGCTCAAGCGTTGGAGTAAGGTTTGTTTTCTTTTTTCTACCTCGCTCTCTTTATCTTGATTAAAAAGCATATTGTTTAATGGATAACCAAGCAACGCAGTTAGTGGTCCGTTTTGGCCGTCATAAGCTATTTCTGCGTTTTTTTGCTGGTTAATGATGTCGGTGAATATTTTTTCAAGTCGTTCTGGTTGGTTGTATTCAAGTACTTTCTTTTCATTGGGTAAATGTATTGTTAGTACGGAAGCAAAGCTGCTGGCCGAAAAGGCAGCCATAATTAGTGCTAAAAGACAATGATTCATAAATGACAACCTATGATTACTGAGATTTATAAGGTTTTAATATTTCCATGTCGACTTTTAAGGCATCAGGAATTAACCATTGTGATGACTTGACGACATTGCCGTCACTATCAACCCAGAAGGTATTGTTCATGCTTTTACCACTGTTATTGAATTGAACATTTTCTTGCCACACAGTGGTGTTTTTTTGCCACAGTACTGATTCAATGTATTCGGTGGTAACTTGACGGGTTGAGATTGTAGCGAGTTGGCCGAATTGATATCCAGGCTGCCAATCGTATTGAGCTTGCCACTTATCATTGCTGGTTAAAGATGGAAAGTTTTTTAGAGGCAATAGATTATCAAGGTTTGCGCTAGGCATATTGACAGTTTTGATGATTCTGCCATTTTCAGTGACAATCATTGCGCGGTCAGAAGAGAGCCACTTATACTGTTTTGCATTGGAAACTGGATTTATGTCAATGAATGCCAACACCATAAAAATTTGTGCTTTATCGTTGAGAGTCACATAGCTGCTTAAATAGGGGATCTGCTCGATTTGCTGCTTGGTTAATGTCACATCATCGACACCGAATGCCGCAAATTTAATAGAGTCATTAATACTAGAAAACTTAGTTGAACAGCCACTAGCAGTCATTAATCCCAAAGATAGCAGAGTAAGGACCAGGGGCTTAGCTGTTTTTATTTTTCTCGACATCGATATTATCCGTTTACATCAGTAAGTTGTTGTTTATGCTAGGCATAAAAAAACATCCTTAACAAAGTATTAAGGATGTTTGTAGGCTCAAACTTAGTTTGTTGTGCCGTCAGTACCTGTTGTTCCATCGCTGTCTGATGCAGCAGCAACTGCTACAACGGTAACAGCAAGAGCACCAGCTACAATACTAGATGTAGCAGCAGCGCCAGCTGCTGTAGCCGATGCGCCTTCAGCACCAGCTGCAACAACAGCTTCTTCAGCAAACACCGTGCTTGATAAACCTAAAGCAACTAATGCTGCTAATGCAATTTTTTTCATAATATATCCTTGTAAATTTACAAATAAAAACATCGATGTCGGTAATGCATAAGCACACCTATCGACATAGTATTCAAAATAAGTGCCAAAGTAAAAAATTATCAACATTCATTGAGCTTTTTAAAGAGTTCTATCTCATTTAATCTCTTTGTTTTTAAAGTATAAATACGGTCACTATTAATTAGTTGAGTAGGTATAAGGTATTTAGTATGCTATGTGTCGATATTCATTTGAGTTGGCAACATTAGGATTTTGCAGTGATTAATTATGGACGAGCGATGAAATCACTGGTTGTACTGCTAGGGTTGGGTGCTATTTGCCGTCAAGCTTTTGCTTCTCCTTGGTTAGAAGCATCTGATCCTTTTGTGCGTTCAGATCTCACCGCCTTGTCAGATTCGGGCGCCATCAATAGTCCTATCAACCACTTTCCAATGCTCTGGTCGATGTTAGATGGTTCTATTTCTCAGTTTAATATTCGCTCTCCCTCCTTACGCTCTGAATATTCTCATATCAAATACCTTTATCAAGCTGCTCAGTTGGAGCGTGGAAATCGCAAGTTTGAAGTAGCCATGAATAGCGAACCGTTGATAAAGAATGCTTTTGGCCAAGTGAATAATGATCACTGGGGTGTTTATGCCAGCTATGAAATGCTTAAGCCACATTACGCCTTCCGTTTATCGACTGGCTATTCTGATGATGGTGAAGATCGAGATATACGTTGGAAAGACAGTTATTTAGCGCTCAATGCTGGTGGGTGGGTTTTTAGCATTGGTACTTTGCCTCGCTGGTGGGGACAAGGTTGGCAGCATAATTTGGTATTGAATACACACGAGTCGGTACCTGAGATTAGCCTTAGCTATACGAGCGAAAATAACTGGTTGGGTGTTTGGAGTTTAGAAACATTAGTCAGTAATGTTGACGATATTTACCAATATCAATGGTCTTCTCGATTAATAAGTAAGCCATTTTCTATACTGGAATATGGCCTTACTTACCATCAGTGGTTGAAACCTATTGATGACAGTGATTATCTAGATGAGCAAGTAACCTTCGATGCTAAGTTATCGCTACCTAGCGTTCGTGATTTTTATCATAGCGTTTATGTTGAAGTTGCTTCGGATCTTAGAGCCTCTCAGCTTGGGGCATTATTGTTTGGTTGGTCTGGTTTTATACCCTTCGATAAACATTCTTTTCGTTTGGTTATTGAACGACAACAAGGTCGTGATGATGATTTACATGTCTTGACAGACATGAAGTTATTTAATGATAAGTTAATGAGAAATAGCTATTTAGTGGAAGATGGTTGGTCTGTGTCTGGTTACGTGCAGCTAGCGAATGACCATCAAATAGAAGCGACATATCAAGAGCAAACACAGTACCAACAGCAGGGCAAAGAATTGTATCAGGTAAGTTATCGACTCCCAGCGTTGAGTGGAAGACTTACCTTTGGTGTGGACAGAGAGCAAAGTGAAAGTAATCAGACGAATTATTGGTCGAACTACGAATTTCGATTTTAACGTAGCTCTTTTAGATAAAAAATAACTAATTAAAGATGATGGCTAGCATAAAATGATGAAGTGTAATTTTTTCTTTAACTCTTTCCTGCTGGTGTTTGTGGCTATTTTGCCAAGCACTGCGTTAAGTTTTACTCCAACAGCAGCGCAAATATCTCAATTTAAATCGCTTCCAAAGGCCCAGCAAGAGCAGTTAGCAAAGCAGTATGGGGTTGATTTAAATACTATCTCTTCAGCATCTGCATCAAACGGAGAAAATGAAAAAGAAAAAATTGCTGAGCCGAAAAGAGCAACTTCCATTCAAGACAATTCGAATGTTGAGTCGTTAAACTTAAAAGAATCTGATGAATCTGAACTTCCGCTATTTGGTTACGATTTATTTGTTGGTACTCCAATGGATTTTACACCAGTGGATAATCTTCCAATCCCTTTAGATTATGTAATGGCACCTGGTGATGAAATACTGGTTCAGCTTTATGGTAAATCCAATCAGCGTTATTCAGTGACTATCGATCGTGATGGTAAAGTGGATTTTCCAGAGTTAGGTGCCGAATACATTGCAGGACAAACATTTGGAGAAATTAAGCAATACATCGTGAGTTTGGTTGAAAGAAAGCTTATTGGTGTTGAAGCCATTGTTTCTTTAGGAAGCATGAGAACAACCCAAATATATGTTGCGGGTGAGGTGATTCAACCAGGGGCTTATAATGTCAATGGGCTTACTACGCTAACTCAAGCTATTGTGGCAAGTGGTGGTGTCAAAAATAACGGAAGCTTACGCAACATTCAGCTAAAGCGTAAAGGGAAGGTAGTTCAATATTTTGATGCTTATAATTTATTGCTTAATGGTGATAATTCACAAGATGTGCGGTTGCAAGCGGGCGATACTTTATTCATTCCCACCAGACAAGCCAGCGTTTCAGTTAAAGGTGAGATTACTCGTCCGGCAAAGTATGAGCTTAAAGGAAAGACAACTCTTGAGTCTATGCTAAAAATGGCTGGTGGTGCTTTGCCTGATGCGTATCTTTCATTGGTTAATGTCCGCCGAGTAAGTACTAGTGGTGTGGAACTCATAACCTTAGACTTTTTAAATAACTCTCACCGTTCATTTGTTCTCCAGCCAGGGGATGAAGTGTCTCTTGCTCCTGTTAACCAAAGTTTTAGTAATGTTATTGCTGTTCGTGGTGAAGCCATTAGGCAAGGTGTCTATTCTTTTGTTCCTGGAATGAAAGTTAATGATGTGATTAAAAACATCGAACAAGATTTAAAAGAAACGGCCGATCTTCGTTATGCACTCTTAGTGAGAGAGAGCATAGCTCCTCGTAAGCTTCGAGTTAAACAATTCAGTTTGCTTAATGCGATCTCTCATCCTTCATCTGAGGATAATTTAGTTCTTCAAGCCCGTGATCAAATTTTCATATTCGATAATGGTATTGATTTGGAATATTGGTATCGCAAAGATAAAAATAAAAAGGTCGATGTAGCGGTTAGTGAGCAAGCTAAATTTGTTGAGGTCGTTGACCAAACGACTGGCGCGTTGGTGGAGGTCGACACCACTACTCAACTTGAGTCTTCAGGAGTAGAAAAGGTTTCTAAGAGTGATCGTCTTAAAAAAAGCAGTCGGGAATTATTACTTGAACCTATCATTGAGCGTCTGAAAGCACAGGCAACGTTTGATTCTCCTGCACAACTTATTGAGATCACGGGTGCAGTTAAATACCCAGGTATTTATCCCTTACCTGATCAAGCGAACTTTAACGCATTGATTGATGCGGCTGGTGGATTTGCGGAACATGCTTACCTTACTCTGGCGGAAGTAACACGTTCTCAGCGTATTAATGATAGTTTTGATGTTGAGCACTATACGATTTCCCCTCGCAAACTAATCGATGGCGATATGTCGTTTGATTTTGTTGCTCAAGATTCGATTATGGTAAAACGTCAACCCAATTGGCAGCGTGACCTATCTATTGAACTGCAAGGTGAGGTTAAATTTCCTGGAACATATGCCTTTGCTCGCGGTGAAACGCTCTCTGATATTATTGAACGAGCAGGAGGTTTTACTCGATTTGCCTATCCGAAAGGTGCGGTATTTAGCCGTGAAAGTTTAAAGCGCCAAGAGCAAGAGCGATTAAAGTTACTTAATGCTCAATTAAAGCAGGAAATCGGTAGTTTAGCGCTGCGCCGTCAAAGTTCTTCGGCTAGCTATACCACTAGCCCTAATGATGCTATGGCCATTACAGAAGAGTTAGCCAAAACAGAAGCCCTTGGTCGGTTAGTTATCGATTTAAAGCAAGCTGTGGCAGGTGATAGCGTCAACAATATTATGCTAGAGAACGGTGATAAGCTATACGTTCCAGCTCTTCAACCAATACTCAGTGTGATGGGGGAGGTTCAATTTGCTTCGAATCATACTTATCGCCCAGGAATGAGTATAGAAGATTATATATCTGCAGCTGGTGGAACGAAAAAGCAAGCTGATACTGATCGAGTCTATGTGATTCGTGCCGATGGTTCGGTGATGTTGCCAAATAGTTCTTTCTGGTTTAGTCGAAAATCAAAACCGCTAGAGCCTGGTGATACGGTTGTGGTGCCAATTGATACTGATTACTTGGATGGGTTAAGTACTTTAACGTCTGCAACTCAGATACTGTACCAAATTGGTGTTGCTTGGAGTGCCATCAAAGATTAATAGGCCTTTGTCATTTATATGTTGGCGCAGTGAGTGCGCCACTGGTTGATAGTGTGTGATTATGAATAAACCAATGTTACAACAACCTATATTTAGTCATGTTGATAGACTGAATGTTTCAGATGATGAGATTGACTTACGAGAGCTTTTTGGGGCGTTATGGAAGGGAAAACTTGTCATCGCATTATGTACAGCTGTCTTTGCTATTGGCGGTGTTATCGTTGCGCTATCAAAACCCAATACCTACCAAGCGCAAGCAAGCCTAGTTGCCGCTAACGAAGAGAGTGGCGGAGGGTTAGCTGCGATGGCTGGACAGTTGGGTGGTTTAGCTTCTTTGGCGGGTATTAATCTAGGCAGTGGCCGTTCTGGAGATAAAGCGATGTCTTTGGCTGTATTACAGTCTCGCCAGTTTATCAATGCTTTTATCAATCGCCATCAATTATTAGTTCCTTTGATGGCCGCTGACTCTTGGGATAGCGTGTCTGGTAATATGATTATCGACCCGACTCTTTATGATATAGAAACACAACAATGGGTTCGAGAAACTTCCCCCCCATTTTCTACTATTCCTAGTGATTGGGAGGCTCATAAAGCATTCAAAAAAATCTTTTCGGTCTCTGAAGCTAAGGATAATGGATTGGTAACAATATCAATTACTCACCTTTCCCCACTTATAGCCCAGCAGTGGGTTGAGTTGCTCGTTAAAGACCTAAATGATTGGATTAAAAATGAAACATTGACGGAAACCCGTCAGAATATTGCTTATCTTGAGCAGCAATTAGAAAAAACCAAATTAGTCGATATGCAGTCGGTCTTTTATCAGTTGATTGAAGAGCAGATGAAAAGCTTAATGTTAGCAGAAGTTAAAGATGAGTTTGCCTTTAAAACCATTGATCCAGCCGTTGTCCCTGAAGAAAAAGCGGGGCCTAAACGGGCCTTGATTTGTGTTTTGGCTACGCTACTTGGTGGAATGCTTGGTGTTGCGATTGTGTTAGTTAGATTTGCCTTTAGAAGGTCGTAGATTGCTTGCTATTTCGATTAAGAGAAATTGAACAACCCTTATTACTGCTTTTCATAACAGCAGCAAGTTGCCTGCCTTGATTATGTAAAAACAAAAAATCCGATATCTTTGTTTCGATATCGGATTTTTGATATTCAGTTTAACGTGAATTAAGCGTGCGTTTGTAAATACGCTTCCAACTCTTCCATTGAAGTTTGGGTCACTAGCTCACCGTCAGTAAGCGCGTCATAAACACCGCATTCTAATCAACTTCAGCACGCTATACGATCAAACCTCCAACCTCAAGGAGATTTGAAATGGTAAAACGACGCACCAACCAAGAATGGCAAACCTTGTTCGAGCA
>NZ_SJFM01000139.1:0-956 GCF_029478545.1 Vibrio sp. 1180_3 | reverse complement strand
CGCTATGTATTCACGCAGCGATACTAGCTTATGCTAGTGGGTTTCCCCATTCGGAAATCGTAGACTCAAGTGGCTTTTACTGCCTAATCTACGCTTATCGCAAGTTAATACGTCCTTCATCGCCTCTGACTGCCAAGGCATCCACCGTGTACGCTTAGTCACTTAACCATACAACCCGAAGAAGTTTCGTGTTGATGACAAGTCACCAAGGTTTAGTGTCTCTCTTTATTGAATGAGCGAGAGACATTTCGATTTTGCCGGACTCAATTTTGAAAACTTACCGCAGTAAGCTTTCCCAAGAACACTTGAATGTGTTTGGTATCAATACGTAAACGTATTGATATTGAGAACTTTTATTTGATAACAACAAATCACGTTGTTATCAGTCAGCTTTCCAAATTGTTAAAGAGCGAGTGTTATTCCCAAAGGAATGAATCACTTTCTAATGACTTTCAGCGTCAAACAAACCAACCAGTTCAATTACTTAATCTGGTTTGGAAGTGTGCATCCAAAAATCCTTAGAGAGTGGTGGGCGATACCGGGCTCGAACCAGTGACCCCCTGCTTGTAAGGCAGGTGCTCTCCCAACTGAGCTAATCGCCCACATTGTTTTCTTACCTAAAGTAAGCATTTCCGCGGTAGGAAATGGTGGGTCGTGCAGGATTCGAACCTGCGACCAATTGATTAAAAGTCAACTGCTCTACCAACTGAGCTAACGACCCATGGTATCCCGTAGGGGAGTCGAACCCCTGTTACCGCCGTGAAAGGGCGGTGTCCTAGGCCTCTAGACGAACGGGACACTAAGTGGCGAATGTTTGGGAACATTCTTTCTCTAAAACTGTATAAACCATCAATCTGTGTGGACACTCATCAGAGTAATCATCGTATAAGGAGGTGATCCAGCGCCAGGTTCCCCTAGCGCTACCTTGTTACGACTTCACCCCAGTCATGAACCAC
>NZ_SJFM01000138.1:0-974 GCF_029478545.1 Vibrio sp. 1180_3 | reverse complement strand
ATAAATGCTCTTTCAGTATTAGACCAAGCGCTATGATAGCCCTGCTCTTTATAGAATTGACCAACAGCGTCTTTCATAGAGCTATCGGCTTCAAAAATTCTCATTTTTACTCCATTTGCATAACGCCGCATTAAGGTGTGAGCGGCGCTTGGCTATACTTGAGCGAAGCGAAACTGCCAAGCGTTGCGAATCACTCTTAAATGCTTTGTTAGCTTTTTCCATTTACTCGGTATTCTTTGCCTTCAAGTCTTATGACAGTTTCTATACCTGCATTCATCAGCTCGAAGCCTAGATTGAATGGTACTTGTTTATTTTCTGGTATAAATGCTGCGTAAACATCAATACCACCATACAACCTGATATGCACCATAAACAATCCATGCTCATCTGGTTCGACAAATTGATAGTAAAAGACGTCAGGATTTTTTCCGTGCATTTCTACGCCTCTTAAGTCGATTTCTGCACGATCCTTAATAAATTGAACAAAGTTATTGTTTGCAGTATCGGTGCTATGCAGATAGCCCAACATTACTTTTACTTGCCCCTCAAAGCGTTTTTGAAAGTGATGAAAATAGAGCCCATAAGCTATATGGGTAAAGCACTCTCGCAAACGAGTATGATCAGGTGTACCCCAAATAACTTCGAGAAAATTATTGTCACGCTCAAGCACATAGTGCTTTCTCTTTTTGAAAGCTGCATCTAGCAGGCGATTTGATGAACGCTTAATAGCTCGATTAACTTTAGTAAACTTGTGTTGGTAGCCTATTGAGTTGTTACCAAATATCCCAGCCAATGAAACCATCAAAAACTCATCGTCTTTACTCTTTGCGCTATTATGGATATCACAACTGTAATGGTACGGTTAACTTGGATGGTATTTAAGCCTTATAATTATCACTACTTATAAGGAATCTGATATGTCACCAAAACTACGAGTGCAAATCACCCCTCAACAGAAGCTTGAATATGCCAAG
>NZ_SJFM01000137.1:0-978 GCF_029478545.1 Vibrio sp. 1180_3 | reverse complement strand
TGAAAACGATCAATCTCAGGTTGTTCACGAATCCATTTCGACCAAGCCAACTTGCCGAAAACACGAAACGAATTCTCAATGAAATCGTAGCTTGGACCCTAAAAACTGACCAAACACATAACGCCGCGTTAAGTAGTGAGCGACGCTGACCACCCTACCTAAACCATTGTGCCGTAAACACTAAAGCTGAATCAAACCGAAAATGCCTAACGTTGCGAATCTGTCTTAAACGCTTTGTTATATTTATCTGCTGAGATGGCTCAACCTTTCGTATATTTTGGTGCGCTTACCCGTTAGTGGCATTAATTCATATACCGCATCATCAAAGCTCAAACCCGTATCTATATGAAGTTTCCCCATTGTAGTTATGAGTAACTCTCTGAATTCATCAACTAAAGTGATAAGCTCTTGATCACCTATTAAATAAGATTTAGAGAGCAAAAACTGCATCTTAGAATTTTCGGTTTCATACTGACTAGAAAGATTTTTATATAATTTAAGCTCTAGTTCTTGACTGACTTCTTTGCCTTCTAATTTCAACTTAATGTTTGCCAATAAAACAGAATGGTACGCACGAGTCTGTTCATAAATTTCTGTGAGATCATGGCTAATGTCTAAAATCAATGCGTATTGGCGTTCACTTGCCAATTTATTAGCCTCTGATTCAATATTCATTTCAGCTATCGTTCTTGTTAATTCTGAATTTTTCTTCCCCGCTTTATATGTAAACCAGGAAGTCACTATAGCTACAACTGATGGGATTCCTACCTTAAACATATCACTAACTACAGAAGCTAATTCTTTGTTTATTCCATACTCGATTACTTGAGGGTCCATAAAATCTCCTAAATATAACGCCCAATTAAGTGGTGAACAACGCACTGGCCAAGCCACTGCATTGCACCGTAAAACACTTTACCTAACGCATAGTAAAACTGCCACGCGTTGAGAATCCACTTGAATTGCTTGTTATGTGAA
>NZ_SJFM01000136.1:0-978 GCF_029478545.1 Vibrio sp. 1180_3 | reverse complement strand
GAGCTACATTCGTTTTTACAACTATAAACGAAGTCATAGTGGGATTGATTATTTAACGCCAAATGAAAAATACCAACAAATGCAAAAAGTGGCTTAAAAACTCTCCAAAAAAGCTGGATCATTACAAACTTGGGACAGTAATGAGATGCTGCCTAAGATTTATGCCTTTGATGTCTTTTGATTCGGGGAATAAACACTTAGGAGGGACATGCTCACTAGATACTGCAAGCGAGTCACACATATAACAAGTTTTCATTTTTACCTCATAACTCGAAGAACAAGCTAACGCCCAATTAAGGTGTGAAGCACGCTACCACAACACTCAATTAGAGTACCCTAACCACTGAATTCAACCCAAACTAAAAATGCCAAGCGTGCTGAATCACTCTTAAATTGTTTGTTATGTCGTTGCTAAATAAGCAATGACACTATTTGCGGCTACAATAACTTCTTGCGATAAACCCTCCGTTTCAACCTTATAATACTCTCGCGCCCAATCAAATAACACGGGACCATGTATAAGGGATTCTTGAGTTGGAAAGTCTTCTAAGTATTTCGTTGTCATCACAGACAACCTAGGAAACACGTGGAAGTGCAAGTCACCGCCGGATTCACCAAACTTCGTACAATAGACTTGTTCAGGAGAGAGCGTTTTCATAACGGCTGATTCCAACAAAGCTAACAACACACCAAGACCCTTCTGCGCGTCCATGGAAAGTTGATATAAAGAAGATGCTCCACCTTTACATTCAACGATCAAGTAACCTGGAATATTGCAACTACGACACGGACTTACAATGAAATTATCATCCTCAAAAACGACCATAACAACTTCCCATTTCGATAATAAGACATAACGCCCAATTAAGGGGTGAGCAACGCTACCACCAAAACCTAAAGCATTGTGCCGTAAACACTTAATTTGAAGTAGAACCCAAAATGCCAAGCGTTGGGAATCCCTCTTAAATTGTTTGTTAT
>NZ_SJFM01000135.1:0-993 GCF_029478545.1 Vibrio sp. 1180_3 | reverse complement strand
CCCCACCTTGTGGTGTTCCCTCGTCAGTGCGATAGAACAACCCTTTGTCTATAAAACCAGACTTTAGCCATTGTTCCAACATACGTTTATCTACGGCAATGTTGTCCATAAGCCATTGATGTCCGATTTTATCGAAACAAGATTTAATGTCCCCCTCTAGAACCCATTGAGCCGATCGTTTCATAGCCAAACACTTGAAGCACTGCGCTATAGCATCGGCAGTGCTGCGGTTTGGTCTGAATCCATAGCTGTTAGGGTCGGCAAGTGTTTCTGATACTGGCTCTAGTGCAAGAAGATGAAGCGCTTGCTGCGCTCTATCGACCATGCAGGGGATACCCAATGGTCTGAGTTTGCCGTTTTTCTTGGGGATGTAGATACGCTTGAGCGGTTTGGCTTGATAAGCTTTTCTGCTCAATTGATTGACTGCCTTCATGCGGCGCGTATCCGTATTCCAGATAACGCCATCTATTCCAGGCGTTTTACTGCCTTTATTTTGTGATACCCGCTTAACAGCAAGAAGTTTTGCCGAACGCGAGTGAGTCAGTATCCACTGCAACGCTTTCGCTTTGCCGTGTTTACCTTCTCGTGTTGCCTTTGCAATACGCATCTGAAGCTTTAAAACATGGGATTCAACGGCTTTCCAGTTTATGGATTGCCATTGAGCACTGTCAGGAGAGGCACTAATCTCTTTTGAAATCATCATTTGCATTTCTCCTTGAATAAAGTTCTTCAAATTATCTTGCAACGGAAGACCAGTCGGAAGTCAGCCCACTTTCGTGCCAGACATTTGCCTGTATCTGCATCGTTACAATGTAGCCTTCGCTTTTTCCAACATCCTCTACCTGCATCACTATCGGTCACAGAGACTTTCCCAGAGGGAGTGATACAGGCTTACCGTGTTCCGTATGTCGCGCAATGTCAGTGTAGATGCCCGCTATAGTGCGGAGAGTTCAACGATCACGAAAGAGCACGGGGCAATCTCTTTCCGACTCT
>NZ_SJFM01000134.1:0-1008 GCF_029478545.1 Vibrio sp. 1180_3 | reverse complement strand
GCTCAAGACGAATGGCCGGAGAAATCCCAAAAGATTGAACCCCTAAATTTACCTGAGTTGCATAACGCCCAATTAAGGGGTGAACAACGCTACCACCCAAACCTAAAGCATTGTGCCATAAACACTAAATTTGAAGTAGAAGCAAAAGTGCCAAGCGTTGAGAATCCCTCTTAAATTGCTTGTTAGTTTAACTTTCACACAAATCGCACGATTTAATTAAATTGAACATTTTGCACAAACAATTATACTCTTACTAGTAACTCAAGTTTGGAGCTTTAACATGCATACATTAACAGCAAATGACGCTAAACGTAATTTTGGCGAACTACTTCTTAGTGCTCAGCGAGAGCCTGTTAAAATCAGCAAAAACAGCAAAGATGCTGTCGTTGTTATGTCCATTCAGGACTACGAAGAACTCGAAGCCATGAAAGCTGATTACATTAAGCATTGCTTTGAGGCAGCAAAAGCAGACCTAGCACAAGGTAACGCAGTTGATGGCGAAACATTCTTGAAGAGTCTGTAACCTAGAGTATGCAAACGAATAAATATAAGCTGAGCAAATTAGCACAAAGCCATTTACGTAAAATTAAAAGCTATACCGTTACAAACTTTTCCGAATTCCAATGGAATAGCTACAGAGACAACCTACTAACTGCTTTTCAAATGCTTGCTGACAATCCAGCAGTTGGAAGAAACTGTGATGAGTTGTACCCAGGTGGCTTCTACTTTCCTGTTGGTAAGCACACTGCCTACTTTACCAAAGAAGACGGTTTTATTCTGATCGTTGCTGTTCTTGGTCAATCGCAACTGCCTCAGAATCATTTGAAATAATATTCACACCCTAACAATCACAGTTAGGGTGCGGAGCCAGATTGGTAAACTAACGCCGCATTAAGTGGTGAGCGACGCTAAACACCAATGCTTCGACAAACCACTTAAAACGCAAAAACTGAATTTACACTAAAACCGCCAAGCGTTGCGAATCCGTCTTAAATGCTTTGTTATGCA
>NZ_SJFM01000133.1:0-1027 GCF_029478545.1 Vibrio sp. 1180_3 | reverse complement strand
TAACGCTATACACCAAACCTTCTTCTGCCGCCAAACGATGCAGAAAATCGAGGTCGGTTTCTCGGTATTGCACGCAGAATTCTCGCTGGGTCGCTTCACGCTTGAGCGAGAACGCGTAATCGTTAATGCCCATTTCTTGCAGCAGCACAGAGAGGATTTCTGGAACCGTTTTGAGCTGAAAGATACGGCTGTTGTGGCGCAGCGACAAACGCTCTAACGCTGGCACTAAAGTCAGCGAGTAAAACGTATGGTGATGACCAATATCGCCCTTGCTAAATTGACGAATAATGCCATGCACGCGCTGTACTACAAGGCCATCACGCAGCATCTCTAACTGCGCCGGTTTATCCACCAGCTGCACAGCTTTGAGGGTTGATTGACGACTCGCCAGTTTTATCTCGTAGCGAAAACCGTAACAGGTTTGACCGTTATCTAAGGGCTTATCCGACAGCGATTCGACCCCTTGATATTCACGCACCACTAAGGTGTCGTCTGCCAACCCATCCACTTTGAGCCTAAAACTTAACGTCGCCATTTCTCTTCCCTTCCACATTTGAATGTCGAAAAACCTTAAGCTCAATACACAACAAAATGCTATGTACTGAGCTTAAGGTTCCAATGTGGGTCGCCCGCCCCAAGGACATGAAACACGAATGAGCGACCCAAAAAACTAAGCGTGATTACGCCGCTTCAACAGGCTTGCGCCAGTCGTCTGAGCCTGAAGTACCAGCGTTGATGTGATCCCACAGGATTTTACGGTAAGACATTGATACCGTAACGTTTTGCGTGAAATCAGAGTTAGTTGGATCTTGGCAGTGTGGCATTTCACATTGAATGTCCACAATAGACGCGCTTTCCAGTTTGGTGGTGAAGAAGTTTTCTTGCTTACCTTCGATAGAAGTGCGGTACCATTTTAGCTCAACCGATTTCATCTTCTCGCCAGACGCCAATGCGTTATAAAGAAGCGGAACCGCTTTATTTAGCGCTACGGTAAATTTGAATGGCTTATGAACACGTTGACCAGAAG
>NZ_SJFM01000132.1:0-1028 GCF_029478545.1 Vibrio sp. 1180_3 | reverse complement strand
TCACGCTCAATGTCGTGCATCTGTTCGAGTTGCAGTTTCTGTTGAGGAGTCAGTGTGATTTTCATGGTTTGTAGCATGATCCTGATTCTATTGAAAATCAAGCATCTTCAATGATCACGGGTATAGCTGCTTTTCAATACCAGCATTTGCTAGTAATCAGGCAGGACAAGAAATCGTCAACCCCGTAGGAAATATCCTAGAGGGTTATTGGCATAACTGGTGTAATACCAATGGCGGCGATGGCTATCAAAATGGGTCATCAGCTTGTATTCAATTACAAGAGATTAACCCAGATTATAATGTTGTTATGGTCTCCTTTATGAAAGCATCTGGAGAAGAGCGAATACCAACTTTTATTTTAGATACTTCCTTCGGAATGACTGAACAAGATTTAATTGATCAAATTAGCACATTGAATGCTCAAGGCCGATCGGTACTACTCTCATTAGGAGGAGCTGATTCACATATTGAGCTTCAAAATGGCGATGAAAACGCTTTTGCTAATGAAATAATTCGACTAGTTGACTACTATGGTTTCGACGGGTTGGATATTGACCTAGAACAGAATGCTATCAAGGCGGCTAATAATGAATACGTGATTACCGAAGCACTAAAAGTAGTGAAGCTGCACTATCAGGAACAAGGTGAAAACTTCCTCATTGCTATGGCTCCAGAATTTCCAAACTTACGAGTTAATGCCGCAAATACTTATAAAGAATACATAGAAAAACTTGATGGCTATTATGATTGGATAAGCCCTCAGTTTTATAATCAAGCTGGTGACGGTGTAAATGGTGATTACAGCGGTGGAGGATGCAATGGATGGATTCCACAAAATAGCGATAACTGTAAAAGTGAATTTATATACTGGAGTACATATAACATCTCAAAGGGCATAGATAGAAGTGGTCCCCAATTTTCGGACATGACTTTAAGTGGTCGATCTGTTTTGATAGTACCCAACAATACAGGGACAGATTATGACTAGAAAACGTAGAAATCACTCTCCTGAGTTTAAAGCTAAGGTG
>NZ_SJFM01000131.1:0-1057 GCF_029478545.1 Vibrio sp. 1180_3 | reverse complement strand
TATTTATCGATAAGGTCATATTGGCGACGGGTGTTTGAGCCATCTGGTAGCGAGTCGTTTTTTCGATAACTTCTGCTTTAACAAAGCCACTGATATTGGCTGACTCCGTAGTTTGTAACTGCTGGCGCTTGGCATAAAAAGTAGAAAGACTTAACCCATTACGCTCACAGAAGACCCGTTGTGATAGATGACTGGATTGGTATTGCTCGAACAAGGTTTGCCATTCTTGGTTGGTGCGTCGTTTTACCATTTCAAATCTCCTTGAGGTTGGAGGTTTGATCGTATAGCGTGCTGAGGTTGATTAGAATGCGGTGTTTATGACGCGCTTACGCTACTAACGTGCGTTCTAGCGCCTTATGAAATGCATTGAGTGACTGACGAACGAAATCTTTTGCCATAGGTAAAAGTTCACAATCATCTTGCCTCCACGGTCCTTCATCCTCTAAGCCCATACTTCTATACAGCCGAACATCAGCCTTGATAGTGTCCAAAACTTACAAATAATGTCGCGTATGCGTTACGTCCTCTTCAAAGTATCTGTCTAATGTCTGCTTACGGTCAGGCTTAGTTAACCTGAACTCGGGATAAGAAAAAATGAACTAAAAGCGGGTTCAGTGATCAGATCTTTCGACCAAGAAGGACTCATCACTAAGGAACCAGCTATACGTAAATTAGTAGACTTATTCTGTCATGTCGATGACTTTTGCCAGGCTTTTCTACCTCAGTGGCAAAAACTTCAGATTGAAAATGGTGAACGGAAGCGAAACCGTAAAGGCCGTATGTCTGAAAGTGAAATAATGACCATTATTATTGCCTTTCACATGTCTCACCATCGTGATTTTAAGAATTTCTATCTCGGATTAATCTGTCGATATTATAGAAATGATTTCCCTACTTTACTCAGCTATACACGCTTTCTAGAAGTGATGCCTTCTGTTCTCATACCCTTAAGTTCTTTCTTCACTCATGTGAAGGGAGAGCCGACTGGCATTGAGTTCATCGACTCAACGAGCATTAAAGTGTGTCATAACTTGCGCATACCACGGCATAAGGTCTT
>NZ_SJFM01000130.1:0-1059 GCF_029478545.1 Vibrio sp. 1180_3 | reverse complement strand
TGCCTAATTTGAAACACATTATTGCTTTCAAACGGCAAAGTAAAACGGACAGCTGTGAAATTAAAACCTAATCCACGAAATGCGCTTGGCAAAGAAGAAATAACCGAGAAAATCACCATTCCTGAGCATGGTAATTTGCAAAGAATTCTATCGAAAAAGCCAACGACAGAGCACACGAAACGAATTTAAGAATGCATAAAATTCAACACCAAAGAAGCCGCGCCAACGAACTTAACAAAAACAACACTTCCCGTAAGCAGCCTTCGTTAAGTTCAAACACTTCCCGAAAAGTGCCACTGGCGAGATAGTTGATAAGCTGAGATTTGTCCGGTGTGTAGCTAGAAAACCGAAAGCCTTTCCACCCTAAATTCACAGCTTTTCTTAACCCCAGCTAACGCCCAATTAAGTGGTGAACAACGCACTGGCCAAGCCACCGCATTGCACCGTAAAACACTTTACTCAACGCATAGTAAAACTGCCACGCGTTGAGAATCCACTTGAATTGCTTGTTATGTGAATTTTACCGTGAATTCAAAGTAAACCACCGTAGAAATGAAGAGATTTTAATAAGTTACGTGCAAAAACGATGCTTACCAAAACCTAAATTTCACAGCGTTCTTAGCCAAAGAGAGCCACTTGCAGAATCAACAACAAAGAAAGCGCCCTTTCAGCCACAACCAAACCTTTTGCTTCACCAGACTTTCAGAGCTGAACTTCAGCAAGAGAGTCAGTCAAAAAGACATTTCAATTGAAGCGATTTGAAACTGGCGAAACTCAACACAAGCCAGATCCAAAACTTAATTGAGGCAATCCAAGAACCTTGAAAACGATCAATCTCAAGTTGTTCAAGAATCCATTTCGACTAAGCCAACTTGCCGAAAACACGGAACAATTCTCAATGAAATCGTAGCTTTGACCTTAAAAACTCATCCAACACATAACGCCGCATTAAGTGGTGAGCGACGCTAAACACCAACGCCTCGACAAACCACTTAAAACACAAAAACTGAATTTACACTAAAACCGCCAAGCGTTGCGAATCCGTCTTAAATGCTTTGT
>NZ_SJFM01000012.1:0-128652 GCF_029478545.1 Vibrio sp. 1180_3 | reverse complement strand
CTTCGAGTACATAGAGGTTGATTATAATCGGACGAGAAGGCACAGTGCTCTTGGGTATCTAAGCCCTGTTAACTTTGAACAGCAAAATGTCGCTTAATGTGGTGTCCAGTCTTGCTGGAGCAGATCACTTAACCGCTGTCCTACGCTACGTACGGTGTGTTTAAAAGTGGTAACGATTTTATCGCGTTATTGGCCACAAGGAATGGGTTTTCAGCAAGTCGAGAAGATAGTCGAGCGTTGTGATAACACAATTCGTCAGTTAATGAGCGAAGAGGAACTTAAAAAAATATC
Source organism: Vibrio sp. 1180_3 (assembly GCF_029478545.1). Classification (NCBI taxonomy): domain Bacteria; kingdom Pseudomonadati; phylum Pseudomonadota; class Gammaproteobacteria; order Vibrionales; family Vibrionaceae; genus Vibrio; species Vibrio sp. 1180_3. The sequence goes on along the minus strand of NZ_SJFM01000012.1, from coordinate 128,361 downwards.
TTATCAGCAGTTATACGATAGCGTATTGCAGCATAAGAGTATTCAATTAGATTCTTAATCTGGCTTCTATACCTTTCCTACTTGAAGTTGCTGCGGTGTTAGCTACCTGCAACTTCAAGTTGTTTGGATATATACCCAAACAATCTCAACTTATGGTTGAGCGAAAATCAAAAGAGGGTATGTGTTATAACACATACCCTCACTGTAGCTAACGCAATGTTAAGTTGCTTGCGTATATTTAAAATTGCTTTTTAAATAAATCGCCAAAAAAGCGTCCCATCATCAACACCAAGACTATAATGGTCAACATATCTATTGTTGTACTAATGTCATACTTAGGGATTAGGTTGAGTGCTCCCATGGTCATGATCAGTAGCAAGTTTCCTCCAAGTAAGCGATATATCATAAGCTTAGGTGTTGAAAATACTTTCCAAACAACCAATATATTAATAAAGTAAAAGGCGATTAATTGCCAAATTTCAGTCATCATCGGCATGATAGTGATGTATTGAAAGCTATAAAAAATACCAAATCCAATAATACTGCAGAGCATATCTTTTATTAGGATGGTAGGCATCGTTGGTAATATACATGCGAATATGCTCAGTATCATTGGGAACATAAAACTGCCTGGTATTGACATATAGATCCACATATAAATACCAACAATATACATAGTAACGCCGTGAGCGACTTTCCTTCTGTCGTCTTTCCAATGCTGAGTGAAAGAGCGAGTTTCAATGGTTGGTAGCGGCACTTCATCGCGATATGCCTGTAAAAAATCCGGCAAAACAAAATATTCTGGCGTTTGAGGGGTGAACTCCTCTAGTGCGACTAATATTTCATTAAGTAAGGTGGTATTAATCTCTTTCTCACTATCCACTTGTATCTGTCGTAAATAGTGATGAATAATTGCGAAATCGAGTAACCTTTTTTTCCATAATGCCTTATGAAAAGTTAGCTGATAGCTGTCTTTGGTTGGATTATTCAGAAAGTTATTCAGTGATGCGATGAGCTGTCTTAAGTCTATTTCCTCGGTGCTTGAATGATGCTCTGCAGCATTGAGTAATGACTTAGTATCATTGATCATATGCTGATGCATTTGTTTAAAAAGTTCTGAGAAAGTTTGCTCTGAACTTATCGGCCAAAGTAAGCGGAATACGACGATAAAAATGACGACTCCTAGTACGGTTTCCTGCATGCGAAGTAACGCAATGTTGAAGGTGTGTTGACTGTCAAAACCACCAGCCCACGCAATAATTGAACATACAGAAAATGCCATTGTGAAAATATATCCGCGTCTAATATCGGTGGACATAAATAAGCACAACGCCATAAATAGACCGTAGAAAAAAATGAACAAGAATCGATCTTGAGAAAATAGAATGACAAGCAAGAACGCGTATCCGATCCCCAGTATTGTTCCAAAAATGCGATTATGTCCTTTCAATACCGAGTGTGAAAACGATTCGGTCATTGCCATCGCGAATACGGATAGAGCTGCCCAATATGGCTTTTCCCATTGAAACCATATGGCAAGGCTGATCGCCAATGCTATAGATAGCGCGACTTTTATTGCTTCTTTAGTTGAAGAGCTAAGCACGATAGTCACCTTTTAAGTAAATTAAACTGTAATAACATTATCTTTAATGGCATTAGCTTTTAATGATATTAATTTTCAATGATGTGAGGTCTTAACCACCTTAATTTTTTATTATCTTGACTGAAGCCGTCATGCCTACACGCAGTTGCAAACCTTCAGGAATATTGTTCAGCTTTACTTTTATTGGTATACGCTGAGCAAGACGGATCCACTGAAAGTTTGGATTGATATTAGGTAATAAATTAGCCCCAGTAGTACCATCCTGCTTAGCGACACCGTAACCAATACTTTCAATTTCACCTTCAAGCACATGATCATCATTCATCAGTAATGTCACAAAAGCTTTATCTTTTCGAGCAACGCCATGTAAGTCTGTCTCTTTAAAGAAGCCTTCAATCCAAAAGCTATTTTCATCAATGAGAGCAACAACCGGCGTGTTGGCAACAACTTGCGACCCAACTCTTAGGTTAAAATTAGTAATATACCCATCAGTAGGAGCATACACTTTAGTAAATTCGAGGTTGAGTTTTGCTTCTTCAACGTTTGCTTTCGCTAATTCTAAGTTAGCAAGTGCTGTTTCTACCGCATTGCTTAAGTTGTTCAACGTTAATGTAGAAACGGCTCCGGGGGTGAGTTGCTCAAGGTTACGTTGACGTAGTTCTTCATTTTTCGCTTTTTTGACAAGAGCCGCCGCCTGCTTTTCTGACGCTAGTGCCTTATGGTAATTGGTTTGATAGATACTTGGATCAACTTCAAATAATAAATCACCTTGCTTTACATGTGAGTTATCATCTACCAGTAGACGGGTAACTTGACCAGTCACTCGTGGTGTAATTGACACGATATACGCACGAACTTGGCCATCTCGTGTCCATGGGTTTTGTGCGTAAGTCTGGTATTGAGAAAACAGTACATAGCCAGCACTTAGCATCAAAATAAAAGTAACAAAATAACGTTTAATCACGGTGTTTTCTCTCAAAATGTGGTGATAAATTGACTGATGATGCCGGTAAAAATAATGACCAAGCTTAATTCTGCTAGAGCGGGATGAGCTACATACTTATGCCAACCAAATTTCGCTATCGCAAAACTCAATGTACTTGCAAAAACGTATGCAATCACAACTACCAATAGTAATGGGGGAATATAAATTTCACCCCAAGCAAGTTCGTGTGGTACTGCATTCATAAATTACCTGCTTCCGTTATTAATAATCTAAAAACGCACATTACCGTAAGAACGAATGTTTTTTTAATCGCATTTGATGGACTCTACCCATCAAATCACCGGCTTGGTGTTGTCTGTCAACATCGATTCGAGGCGAAAGTTTAAAATTTTTGTTTTTTGTCATTTTCCAAGTTTTGGAAATATGGCGAATTAATTACTTTTTCTGCATGTGATCCACTATATATACAATATAATAATTTAAATTCTCATTATTGATAATTTAAAAGAAATCTACATAGATCTTGATTTTGCGGCGTGGCTAAAAATACTATTTAAAGTCTATATTTATCATGATGTTACTATTATTTTTTTATGTTGATTTGGCGATTCTATCGGCATGGAGATATTTTGTTTTTAATGGATTGATTCACAATAAATTTCATTTTGAATGGTTTGGTCCATCAATTGGGATTGTTGCTTTATCGATGGAGCATGCATAATTTTTGGCATGAACTACGTTTAGATACGCAATTAAACATTTCCAGGAGCCAATAATGAATTACGTACGTCAACCATTACCACCGAGACTTTCTAAAGAGTTTTCGGTTCTGATTGTCGCGAATATTAATGATGATACGGCGGTTAGCAGAAGTGCCAGTGAAATTTGTAATGAGTTAGCAATAGATGGTATTCGAGTCGTTACCAGTAAAAGTCTTACTGATTTTGAAACTGCAGTATCTTCAAGTCCAGCATATAGCTGTGTCGTTATCGGCTGGGGAATTTGCCAAGCTGATCATCAAAAAGCACTACAAGCTATCAAACTATTGCAAAAGCGTTGTGCTGGTATCCCTATTATTCTTGGTGTCACCAAACAAACAGCCAATCATATTCCATTAGAGTTTTCAGAAGTTATAGAAAGCGTTATTTATATCCCAGAAGATAGTCCTAAGTTTATTGCAGGTCGAATTAAAGCTGCTTCTAAACGTTATCTTGATTCGGTATTGCCTCCATTTTTTGGTGCGATGGTCAACTTTGACGATACTCACGAATATTCATGGCACACACCAGGCCATACTGGTGGTACGGCTTTCATGAAAACGGCGGTAGGTAAGGCATTTGTCGATTTTTATGGCGAGCAAATGTTGCGTTCAGATCTGTCGATCTCAGTCGGTGAACTTGGCTCATTAAATGACCACAGTGGCCCTGTTAAAGAGTCAGAACAATATGCAGCCAAAGTATTTGGTGCTGATTATACCTATTATTCTGTCGGTGGTAGTTCAGCCAGTAATGAAATCATTCTGCATTCTGCGGTGACCGATGGTGATGCCGTTTTAGTTGACCGTAACTGTCATAAATCATTGAATTACGCACTGAATATGTCAGGTGCAATGCCTATCTATATGGTTCCTCGTCGTAATGCTCGTGGTGTCATTGGTCCGGTACCAAGCTCAGAAATGACGCCAACAGCTATTCAACAAAAAATTGATGAAAGTCCGTTATTGGCAGATAAAACGGTAACTCCAGTGCTCGCAGCACTAACCAATTCAACTTACGATGGTTTAACGTACAACGTTGAAACAACGACACGATTATTGAGCGAGACAGTACCTCGTATTCATTATGATGAAGCTTGGTATGCCTATGCCCGTTTTAATAATCTCTACGAAGGTCGTTATGGTATGCACCGTGGTGAAAGGCACGAAGACGATGCCACTATTACGGTTACGCATTCCACACATAAACTTTTAGCAGCATTGTCACAAGCATCAATGATTCATATTCGTTCTGGCAAAGTGCCAGTGAAACCAGCGTTGTTTAACGAAGCGTACATGATGCACACCTCTACATCGCCACAATACAGCATTATTGCTTCGACTGATGTGTCAGCAAAAATGATGGATGACTCGGGTGAATACCTAACAGATGAATGTATTCAAGAAGCGATTTCATTCCGCCAAGCAATGGTGAAAATCAAGCATGAAATGCAACAACGAAACCAAAATGATTGGTGGTTTGATGTATGGCAGCCTGACGCGATTGAAGGTACACCATATCCAAGATATGGACCCTCAAACGTTAAAAACTGACAGCAGTGCTTGGTTATTGAAACCAAATGAAAAATGGCACGGCTTTGGGGATTTAGGCGCTGATTACTGCATGTTAGATCCAATCAAAGTGACAGTATTGACTCCGGGGATGGATATTGAAGGTGAGCTAGAAGAGAGCGGTATTCCGGCGACCTTAGTTTCATCTTTCTTGGCAAGTCGCGGCATTGTGGTTGAGAAAACTGAACCTTACTCACTACTTCTGTTGTTCTCTATCGGTGCAACTAAAGGTAAATGGGGTTCATTGGTTGCAGGCATGATGGAATTCAAAACTCATTATGACAATAACACTGAACTGAGCGTGGTATTGCCTGACTTAGTGGCAAGTCACCCTGAGCGTTATGACGGTTTAGGTATTCGTGACCTCGCTGAGCAAATGCATCAAGCGATCGTTGAAACCAAGATGCTAGAAAGCATGGACCATGCCTTCACTCAATTACCAACGGTTGTCAAAAGTCCACGTGAAACTTATGGGCAACTTGTGAAAGGCAATATTGAAGCTGTGCCAGTAAAAGAGATGGCTGGCCGTATTGTTGCGGTACAAGTGGTGCCTTATCCACCGGGCATTCCTCTAATGATGCCGGGTGAAAAAGCAGAAGGCGATAGCACTGCGGTTATTGATTACTTACTGGCTCTGCAAGCATTTGATTCTCAATTCCCTGGCTTCGAGCACGATACTCACGGTGTTGAAATTGAGCAAGATGATAACGGTGAGCTTGTATATATGACTTACTGCTTAACTGAATAAAAGTTACCTAATTACAAACTTAAACGATATTTCGTCATTTTGTCGTAACAGTGATGGCGAAGTATCGATTCACAACTTTCAAATGAGATTTAATTATGATCGCAACAAATTACAACCCAGTAAAAAGTAAAGTACTTGTTATTGATGAAGGGTTAGAGAAACTGGATAGCGCTTTTGGTCGCAATACCAAAATTTTGGTCGATGAACTGACAAAACGTGATGTTTATGTTTCAACGGCAGTGAGTGAAGAAGAGGCTTTAGCCGCTATCGTTTCTGATGCTTCTATACACGGTGTGCTACTAAGCTGGGAATTAACTGGCGCTGGCAAAGATGGTAAACGTCCAGCAGAAATACTATTGGATGAGTTAGCACAACGCCACAGAAATATCCCAGTATTTTTAATGGCTAAAAACAGTGAGCAAGTGAAGACGATCAACGAAGATGTGATGACTAAAGTTGAAGAATTCGTTTGGATGCTAGAAGACACGGCTGATTTTATTGCTGGACGAATGATCGCAGCGGTTGATCGCTACCGTGCTCAACTGCTACCACCTTTTGCTGCTGCATTAGCAAAATATTCAAAGTTACGTGAGCAATCTTGGTCAGCTCCAGGTCACCAAGGTGGTATCGCATTTACGAAACTGCCTGTTGGCCGTGCTTTCTTTGATTTTTATGGTGAAAATCTATTCCGTACTGATATGGGTATTGAACGTGGTCAATTAGGCTCATTGCTTGATCATACTGGCCCAGTCGCGGAGAGTGAAAAATATGCAGCAAAAGTATTTGGTGCTGACCGTTCATATAATGTGACAGGTGGTACATCGGGTTCTAACCGTACCATCATGCAGGCCTCTATGGTTGAAGATGATGTGGTTATTTGTGACCGTAACTGTCACAAATCAATTGAACAAGGTCTAATGCTTACTGGCGCTCGTCCTGTTTACTTGGTTCCAACTCGTAACCAGTATGGCATTATTGGCCCAGTACCTGCTTCAGATATGTCAGTTGAAAGCATTACTAATAAAATTGAAACCAGCCCACTAACTAAAGATCTTGAAAATAAAGATCCCGTTTATTCTGTGTTGACTAGCTGTACTTACGATGGTTTGTGTTACAACGCTGTTGATGTTGAAAACCTACTTGGTCAAAGTAGCCCACGTATTCATATGGATGAAGCGTGGTACGGTTACGCACGTTTTAACCCAATTTACAAAGACCACTTCGCAATGCGAGATGGTGCAGGTAAAGATGATCCAAACGCTCCGACTGTCTTTGCAACTCATTCGACACACAAGTTGCTAGCGGCATTATCACAAGCCTCTTACATTCACGTTCGTGATGGGCGTGATGCGATTCCACATGACCGCTTTAACCAGTCATACATGATGCATGCAACAACATCTCCACTGTATTCAATCGTAGCGTCTAATGATATCGCATCAGCCATGATGGATGGTGAAGGCGGAACCATGCTGACAACCGATGCAATTAAAGAAGCGGTGAGTTTCCGTCAAGCGGTAGGTAAAGCATTTAAGAGTCACGAAAGTAATGGTGATTGGTTCTTTAAACCGTGGAACGCGGAGACAGTAGTAGACCCTGTAACTGGCGATAGCTACCCATTTGAAGAAGCACCATCAGAATTGTTGGTGTCAGAACAGAGCTGCTGGCGCTTAGATCCTAAAGATAAATGGCATGGATTCAAAGACTTACAAGACAACTGGGTTATGCTTGATCCAATTAAAGTGAGCCTATTGACTCCGGGTATGAGTGAAGATGGTGAACTTCTGGAGACAGGTGTTCCTGCTGAGTTGTTTACAGCTTATGCGTCTCGATTTGGTATTGTGCCAACTCGTACTACCGATTTCCAAGTGATGTTCCTATTCAGTATTGGCGTGACAAAAGGTAAATGGGTGACATTAATTAACACCTTGTTGTCATTCAAACGTCACTACGATGAGAATGCGCCATTGACTCAGGTATTGCCTGAGCTGGTAAGTAGTAACCCAGAGCGTTATGGCAACCTTGGTTTGAAAGATCTAGGTAATGAGATGTTTGAGTTCTTGAAAAAGCATGATCCAGGCCAAGCACTAAATGATGCTTACTCAACGATCCCACAACCAGAAATGACACCACGTGCTGCGTTCCAGCAACTGGTGAAAGACAACATCGAATTGGTTCCTGCCGACAAATTAGCGGGTCGTGTTGCCGCGAATGCGGTTATGCCATACCCACCAGGTATCCCAATGATGATGTCTGGCGAGAAATTTGATGAAAGCAACAGTCCTCAAATTGAATACATGTTGAAGCTTGGCTTGTGGGATGAAATGTTCCCTGGCTTTGAGCATGAAGTAGAAGGTGCTGAAGTTGTCGATGGTGTTTATAACGTGCTTTGTCTTAAAGCATAAAACCCAGCGCAACCAAAAATTGATGCTTCGATAAGTAAAAAATAAAGCGGTTATTTGTCATCAGATAATAACCGCTTGTTTTGAGGAAAGCATCTCATCGCCATTTTAGATTGTGAACCCACAATCAACACATTTTAATTATCAAGAGATCTTTTGTATGGCTGATACAAATAAAAAAATGACACTGGCGGGTTTAACCACGCTAGTGGCTGTGAATATGATGGGGTCGGGCATTATTATGTTACCGGCCACCATGGCACAAATTGGTGCGGTGTCACTACTGTCATGGATAGTGACAGCGGTTGGTTCAATGGCTATCGCTTATGCTTTTGCTCAACTCGGGGTATTTTGTAATCGCTCAGGTGGTATGTCTGCCTATTCTGAAGAAGCGCATGGTAAGTCGAGCTTTTTCATGGCTTCATTCCTTTATTACCTATCACTAGCGATTGGTAACGTAGCGATTGCCATTTCAGCGGTGGGCTATTTAACCCCGTTTTTCCCATGGTTAGGAACTGGCGCAACACCACTCTTTGTAGGTGTGGTTGGTCTAATTTGGGTTACTACACTGGCTAATTTCGGTGGGCCTAAATTAACGGGTAAACTGGGCGCAATTACCGTGTGGGGTGTGATTATTCCGGTTGCTGGCTTGGGTGTCATTGGTTGGTTCTGGTTCTCTGGTGATGTGTTTGCACAAGCTTGGAACCCAAATAACCTAGCGATTAGTGATGCAATTGCTCAAAGTATTCCAATGACATTATGGGCGTTCCTGGGTATGGAATCTGCTGCGCAAAACTCAGACGCCGTAGAAAACCCTAAGAAAAACGTACCATTAGCGTGTTTGTTTGGTACTTTGGGTGCGGCTGTGGTGTACATTCTGTCGACGACTGTTATCCAAGGTATTGTACCGAATGCAGAGCTTGCAACGTCAACCGCTCCTTTTGCTTACGTTTATGCACAAATGTTTAACCCAGTGGTCGGTAACATCATTATGGCATTGGCAGTGATTGCCTGTATTGGTTCGCTTTTAGGTTGGCAGTTCACGTTGGCACAAACAGCCAAATTCACAGCCGACGGTGGCATGTTCCCGAAAGTCTTCTCGAAAGTGAGTAAAGCAGGGGCACCAATTCTAGGTATGTTGATTGCGGGTGTGATTCAGACATTAATGGCCGTTTCGACCATGTCACCTGATGCGACCGAGCAGTTTAATAAATTAGTCAACTTGGCAGCGGTTACTAACATTGTTCCTTATATCACCGCGATTTCAGCACTCGTGATAGTTATGCGTAAAGCAAACGTGACCGGTAATGCGTTCAAATTGAACATCGTCGTTATGCTCGTTGCTATCCTTTATAGCGCTTACGCCTTATATTCTTCAGGTATGGAAGCGGTATTTGGTGGCATGGTTGTCATGATGCTCTCTTACCTATTGTATGGTTTCATTGCGTATCGATTCGATGGCAGTAAAGCGGCTGATACTGAGTCAAGCGCCTCGTAATCACTCGATATTAAACGATACAAATTTACAGATTTTGAAGTAAGGAATACCGATATGGTACAGAATAAAATAGGGTCATTGAGCATTGTGGCAATGACATTACTGATGTCAGCATTTGGTGCTCAAGCGAACAATGATGTGCTAACGAATGTTAAGCAAACAGGTCAAATAAACTTTGGTTATGTGGCTGATGAAGCGCCGTATTCATCGTTGAATGACATGGCTAGTGAGCCAAAGGGTTACGCGATTGATTTGTGTAATAAAGTGGCAGATAGCATCAAAGCTCAGCCGGGTTATGGTGATATGAAAGTTGTGTATCACCCAACCCAACTCAATGAGGGTTTACAACAAGTTGCAGAGGGTGAGCTTGACCTGTTGTGTGGCGCGGCCATGGAAACGCTGACTCGTCGTGAGCAGGTCAGTTTTTCAACGCCAATTGGCAAGGGTGGCTTAAGCGCGGTCATTAACGAAAATGCGAGTGCGGATTTAAAACGAGTACTGGAAGATAAGCCGGCTCATACTGGTCCGAAATGGCGTGCGACGGTGAACCGTGGTTTGGCTAATCATACTTACGTGGTTCATGAAGGTACGGTAACAGAGGCTTGGGTACGCAACAAAATTAAACAACTGGGTGTAGTTGCAACGGTGGTTACCGCGAAGACACATGAAGAGGGTGTCAAATTGGTATCGGAAGGAGTGGCGGATGCGTATTTTGCCGACCGTTTTGAGTTAATCGGTGAGCTTCATCACTCTCACTTGAGCAATGTGGAGTTGTCGCCTCAGGTGTTTGAGGTTGCATACGGCCGTTTAGCACTGCCTAAGAATAACGATGATTTTCGTTTATTGATTGATCGCACGCTGAGTGAGTTATATCAGTCGGATGATTTTGTACCGATGTACACACAGTATTTTGGTAAGCCAACAAAAGAAACACTAAACGACTATCAAGGCTATAATATCAGTCACTAATGGCTGTCATTCGATAAAGCAATACCTCAGTCTTTGTTGTTTCACAGAAGAAGTGATGTATGGGGTTAGCCTACTATGTCACTTCTTTTTTAGTACCAGTAATATCCATAAAGGTGTTAAACATGCACGAAAATAATACACCGCAATCTAAGCGATCTCTTGGTTTAGGTATGTGTACCGCTTTAATCATCGGTAACATGATTGGTTCAGGATTCTTTATTGCGCCTGCGGCTTTGGCTCCTTATGGCGCAGTTGCCATTATTGGTTGGGGTGTCATGGCATTTGCTGCCGTTTGTTTAGGAATGATTTTTGCGAGACTAGCAAGGATTAGTCCTATAGCGGGTGGGCCTTATGCTTATACTAGATTAGGTTTTGGTAAATTTACTGGTTTTCTAATTGCCTGGGGTTATTGGATTTCAATCTGGGCTTCATTACCTGCTATGGCTGCTGGACTCGTCGGTTATTTGTCGCAGATCTTCCCACTGTTACAAGGTAACGGTGTGTTAAAAATTGCGATTGGTTTAGGCGCCATGTGGCTTGTTGCTCTCATTAATATCCGCGGAGTGAAAGAAGCGGGCTTATTTCAAGCCGTAACGGTTTATACCAAATTAGTCCCTTTTATTGCGATTAGTATTTTTGGTTTATTTTGGGTTGATTGGGGACACTTTGATGTGCTAAATCCAAGTGATAAGCCCTTTTTAAGTGCCTTAGCGGCCACGGCGCCTTTAACTATGTTTGCCTTTTTAGGGATTGAATCGGCAACAGTGCCGGCCGGTGATGTCATTGACCCAGAAAAAACCATTCCAAGAGCCACTATTTTAGGTACTACTGTTTCGGCACTGGTTTACATACTGGGTACTACCGTTGTTATGGGTGTTTTACCAAGAGAAACACTAATAAACTCAAGTGCACCATTTGCTGACGCAGCCAATGCCATTTGGGGGCCTACCGCTGCGATGATTATCTCGATTGCTGCTGTTATTTCTTCTCTCGGTGCCATTAACGGTTGGACATTGTTGATGGGACAGGTGCCGATGGCAGCTGCAAAAGATGGAGCCATGCCAGGTTTTTTTGGTAAGCAGTCGAAAAGCGGTACACCGAGAAATGGTATTTTGCTTTCTGTAATGTTATCAAGCGCTTTGTTGCTTATTGATGCTTCAGGATCTAGTGCATTGGCTACATTTTATAATCTCATCGTTAACTTATCGACAGATACAGCAATGATTCCTTATGTATTTTGTTGTTTAGTGGAAGGTATTCTTTATGTTAAGCGAGATAAATTATCTCAAGTTTTGAATATAAAATCCTACTGGCCGATTGCAAGTGTCGCATTCCTATTTTCAGTGGCTACCATTTATGGTGCAGGGCCTGACGCTGGGATGTGGTCTTTATTGCTATTAATGTTAGCGGTTCCAGTTTGGTTGGTCATTTGTTCTGAAAAAATGAAAGATAATTAGTAGCGCTAGATTTATTTCAATTTTAAAGCCTCGTTGTAACGAGGTTTTTTTCTAGCTCCAATTTTAAATAGCCATACTTAATATTTTATGGATTTAACCCATCAAATGGTATTAATCAATACTAACTTGTTAATTTACAATGTAGTTTAATGAATCTGGTTTTATATGTGGCTAGAAAACATATGAGCAGCATTATCTCAATTCAATCTCATGCTGTATTTGCTTATACGGGAAATATTCAGCCGCATTTAATCTCGCTAGTAATGCGGCTTACGGTGTGCTTAAAATGACTGAAGAAGCTGGTTCATGGGAACTAGAAACAATATTGGCACCAGATGATTTCTCTGCTGTGAAAGTCGCTGACTAGTTAATTATTAACCTAGGTGAAAAATAAAAAGTTGCGATTGGTTCGCAGATTTTTATATGGTTGTTTTTTAAGAATCTTCAACACATCCTTGTGATGATAGGTGGCTAGAGTGATAGGAGTTCAGAAGAGTATTTTGTTGACCAAGTTCTGGTTATATAGAAAGCGTGCTAGTTTAAAACCGTATAACCACGTCCAATCATACAGTTGCGCATAACATTTTGTTTTTGAATATCATATTGTTGCTCTGCTTGACGTTTTTCTGAGCCATGTTTTAAAGCTCCACCAATTACTCCAATGCCAGCTCCTACTTTAGCGCCATTAGAACCACTGCCGCCACCAATCGCGCTGCCGACCGCACCCAATGCTGCTCCTTTGGCTGTGGAGCCTAATACATCGTGACCCAGTGAATCAGTTTGCTGTTGTTCAACTTGATTTGATAACTGATCACATTCATATAAGTCAGCATGATATTTCTGCTCATCAACATTCTTTGTGTCAACAATAATATTTGCATATGACAGCGAAGGCAAAGTGAATATGAGTAATGTGCTCAGCAGTAATTGTTGTTTTTTCATGATGGCTCTCTCTATGAGTAATAATATTCTGCATCGCGATAGTATCTTAACCTATGAGCTTTGCTCTCTCTCTTATGATTGATTGAGTCCTACATGGATATTGGTGACTCACAAATAAGTTAATGAAGGGTGGTGTCCTTCATATACGATTAACCACATTATGCGTTTTTATTTATTCTCTTGTTAAATCGAGTCACTTGCGGCCTACCTGCAACTTTATATAGCAAAGCAGTGATAGAAATCTTTGGATAAAAACGCCAATCTACAGAAGGTAATCATAATGAAAAAAACACTTATTTCGCTTTTTTTGATGTCACTAGCTGCAAATGTATCAGCACAGACCCCAGAAGTGTTGGATGTGCAAAATGTCGATCAAACCATGAGCCAATTGATGATGGTTGAGCAAGAAGGTGAATTCTTTGTGACTATTGACGAAGAAACAAGTTTCGAAGAAATTACCTTCTCAGGTTTTGTTGTGGAAAGGTATAGCGAGATTTATATCAGCAGACATGATGCGAAAGCATTACAGCTTGAACAAAAGAAAAAATTCTATGTTTATGGTGAAAAAGATCTGGAAGCACTAAACAAAAAAATAGCATTACGTATTGATCAGGATAATCCAAAGTTTTTCTCTGTTGATCTCTACCGTGATTATCATGGTGATTCTGGTGATTTTAGCTATGTTGCTCGAGTCATGGAGTATTAATAATCAATACATTAGCCCGCTTTAATTGAGCGGGTTTTTTATTACCCTAAATTGGTTCAATACCGGAATTTTACAGGACTTGGTATGTCTGAAACTCAGTATGTTGTTTAATGTGAAGGTTAATGATTATCCAAAAACAATTCTGGATAGTCGCTAAACACAGCATTAATAGTTTGTAAATGGCGCAGTTTCTTTGGGTTGTTGACCGTATAACACCACACTTGATATCCCGCTTGTTGGAGTTGTTGGACATGTTTTTTGCTTGTCCAACGGAAGTTTAAGTTACAGCTAAAAGCATTGATCTCTTCTAACAGCTGCCAGTCCTTTTTCGATAGCCTTTCACTTAACACTCCTAATTTATAGCCTTGGCAATATAGCGCTAGCGTACGCATGATGTCGTGGCTAAAGCTAGAGAGTAAAATATTTTTTTTGTCGATTGGACTATGATCAAGCTGCTGTTTTAATTGTTGAGCAACGTTTGAAACATCGTGCCGGTCGACCTTTACTTCAATATTGAGCCCTAACTGGTGCTTGGCTGCCAAAATCAATAATTCTTCAAGCGTCATAATGGGCTCGCCAGTAAAGGTTGGATTAAACCAACGACCAAAATCAAGTTGTTTGAGTTGTTGTAGGGTATAGGCATCCACCCGGCCTTTGCCATTACTACAGCGGTTAATAGTATGATCATGGCATACCACCAATACATTATCTTTGGTTGGTTGCACGTCGATTTCAACCCAATCTAAACCTAAATCAATCGCAGCTTGGACGCTGACTCTGGTATTTTCAGGAAAGCGACCAGCTACACCACGATGCCCAACAACGATTAAAGACATACTTATTCCTTATTACATTTATTTTTCGAGGTAGAATTGGTGACAGAACAATAGCATCGCACTTGACTGCTGTACTATTTTTACAGAGCAATTAATTCTAGCAACAAACCACCAATTCAGTATTGCTTTGCTGACATAGGGTTTGTATAGCATTGTTTTCTTCATCTACAAACATTCTTTTTATTTCAAACAATTGACCGCTCACAATCGGTGCGTAACGGCCAAGTTTTGTGGTGTCGGCAACTAACCAACACTGCTGGCTATGCTCAATGATAGCGCGTGTTAAACAGGCTTCTTCAGGTGTAAAGTCAAGCAATTGTCCTTTATTTCCTAAACCGCCTGCGCCAAATATGCCTATCTTTATATTGAACTGGCGATAGAAGTGGGTAGTTGCCTCACCAACGGTATCTTCATCAGAAGTTCTCACTGCACCGCCAGCCAAATGTACGACAATATTAGGGTTGCGGCTTAACATTAAAGCCGCATTGATATTATTAGTGACAACCGTTAAGCCCGGGTGATCAAGTAAAGCATGAGCAACATTTTTGGGTGTAGTACCTATACCGAGGAAAATACTGATGCCTTCGGGCAGTTCGCTGACGACTTGTCGAGCGATGCGTTGCTTGGCTGAAAGGTTGAGTATATCGCGGTTGCTGTACGACAAATTATCGTTGGCACCAGGTAAGCAAATACCACCATGCACACGTTTTACCATCCCTTTATCACTCAATTCATTGAGATCCTTACGGATGGTTTGCACTGAAACAGAAAATTGATTCGATAAGATAGTGCTAGATAGTACGCCATTGGAGCGTTCTAAATAGGTTAAAATATCTTTTTGTCTAGACGATAGGCTCACAATATCCCCTTGCTGGTATTCGTATCCTCATTGATGAATTTTACGCAATCGCTTGTTTAGTGTGCATAATAGGGCAAAGCCTTTTACCGTGTTCATCAAAAATATGGAGATTGGTTCGGTTAATAAATAAATGCAGTGGTTTATCGTGATCAAGATGAATCTCAGCAGTCACTGCGATAAATGGTTGATTACCGACAATACCGTGAACTAATTGATTTGGCCCGAGTGGTTCGACAGCAGCGATATTCATATTAAGTTCAATCGCATCATTGGACGGCATGGTGCTCGCATGTTCGGGGCGAATGCCGACCGTTATATTTTGAGATGACAAGCTGCGATAGTCGGGTAGATAAATATGTTGAGAACCAATATGTAAGTAACCAGACGCTAACTTTGCTGGGATAAAGTTCATCGCAGGGCTACCCATAAAACTGGCAACAAATTGGCTTGCTGGCTGGTGATAAACTTGCGCCGGAGTCCCAACTTGCTCAATTTTGCCTTGGTTTAGTACCACAATTCTGTCCGCTAACGTCATTGCTTCAACTTGATCATGAGTCACATAGACACTGGTTACGCCTAATTCGCGTTGTAGTTTTTTAATTTCTAGGCGCATGTGAGCACGTAGGGCGGCATCTAAGTTTGATAAAGGCTCATCAAACAAAAAAAGTTGCGGGTCACGTACAATGGCGCGTCCCATGGCGACACGCTGTCGTTGTCCGCCAGAAAGCTTGGCTGGCTTGCGTTCAAGATAGTCTTCAATTTTGAGCGTTTTGGCGACTTTGGTGATTTTTGATTCAATGGTTGCTTTATCGACATTACGATTCTTCAACCCGTAAGCAAGGTTATCGTAAACACTCATGTGTGGGTAAAGGGCATAATTTTGAAAGACCATAGCGATATCGCGCAGAGCTGGTTTTTCATTATCGACTTGACGACCGGCTAAGTGAATTTCTCCACCAGAAATGGCTTCAAGTCCGGCAATCGAGCGTAGTATAGATGATTTTCCACACCCCGACGGGCCAACTAAGACGATAAACTCCCCCTTTTTAATACTGAGATCGACGCCTTTCACTGCTTGATGGCCATTGTCGTAGGTTTTTACCAATTGTCTGAGCTCTAGCATTTTGAACTCCGGTGAGTTTTGAATAGGTTGAACCGTATGGGATTGAGATACTTTTGTGTTCCATAGTGTGATAACCAATGTGTGCTTTATTTCAGTGTTTGTATGCGAAATAGATGGTTTGCTCTTACAGGCGTTATTTTTCACTTTCAACTAATCCTTTTACGAACCAGCGTTGGAATATAACTACCACTAAAACCGGAGGTAGCATCGCTAAAATCACCATAGCAAAGACGTAGTCGTAGCGCGGGGAACTGGTCTCATTAATGCTGTTGAGCACTTGTTTGATGCCCATAACGATAGTGTTGTAGCTCTCATCCGTCGTCATCATGATTGGCCATAAATATTGGTTCCAGCCCACAACGAACATGATGATAAAAATAGCCGCCATCATAGTTTTAGATAATGGCAGTAAGATATCGATGAAAAAGCGTATTGGTCCTGCGTTATCGAGTTGAGCGGCCTCAAGCAGTTCGTCTGGAATGGTTTTAAAAAACTGGCGAAAGAAGAAAGTGGCGGTTGCTGAAGCGATTAACGGCAAGATAAGCCCAGTGTAACTATTGAGCATGCCAAGCTGAGAGACGACTTCATAAGATGGAATAATTCGTACTTCTAACGGCAGTAGCAGTGTGACAAAAATCAGTCCGAACCAAGCACTGGCGTAGGGCAGCCTAAAGTAAACTAAGGCATAAGCAGCCAGCATAGAAATAATGATTTTACCGATAGAAAAACCGAGCCCCATGATCATCGAGTTAACAATCATCGTTTGTGCGTTGACGTCACCGCTAAAGCCAACACTCTTGTTCCATGCCTCGCTATAAATAGCACTAAAATTGTCGCCAGGTAGCCACTGTAAGCCTTCGCTCACGATGGTATTAGGATTATGGGTTGAGCTAGCGAATATCAACCAGATAGGAACCACCATAAATAAAGCACCAGTGATAAGGATTAGGTGGTCGGAAAGTCGATTACTTTTCATATTCTTTCCTTAGTAATGAACGCGTTTTTCAACAAAGCGGAACTGGATAAATGTCAGTATCAGAACCAATAAAAGCAGCACCACGGATTGGGCCGAGCTACCGCCTAGGTCGGCACCAACAAAGCCATCACGATACACTTTGTAAACTAATGATGTAGTGTTGCCACCGGGGCCACCAGAGGTCATTGTGTCTATCACGCCAAAGGTTTCGAAAAACGCATAAGTTAGGTTAATGATCAATAAAAAGAAGCCAGTCGGTGCAAGTAAAGGGAAGGTGATGGTCCAAAAACGTTTCGAATCACTCACACAATCAAGCATCGCAGCTTCCCTGATAGCGAGTGAGATAGATTGCAATCCCGCTAGGAAATAGACGAAATTGACAGAAATTTGCTTCCAGACTGAAACCAAAATCAGTGCAAATGTGGCGTCAATCGGATCTGTTTGGAAGCTGAACTCCCAACCTAGATGACTGAAAACGTTAGTAAGTACGCCAATGTGTGGATTGAATAGAAAAGCACCGATGATACCGGCTACGGCTGGTGCAACGGCATAGACCCAAGTTAGCGTAATCTTGTAAGGGCTTTGTCCGTGGATGATATTATTGGCTTTCACCGCCAGCAGCAGTGCGATAGCGAGCGACAAAAATGAGACGGATAGAGAAAACAACAAAGTAAAGCCTATCGACTTCAGGTACTCGCTCGACTCGAACAGTATTTGATAATTTTCGAACCAGACGAAAGTTGAAGATAGCCCCCATGGGTCTTCTAACATGAAAGATAGATAGACCGCTTTTGCTGCTGGGTAAATAAAAAACACTGTAATTATGGCAATTTGAGGTGCCAAAAACAGATAGGGTAGGGATGAATGACAAAATTGTTGACGACGTTCCACAATTAGATCCAAACACGTTAAATAAAAGAGATAAGCCCTTAGCTAGTGACTAAGGGCTTCGGCTTAGCGAGTCGTTATTGAACGGTTCGCGCGAAACGTTTCAGCAGTTGATTGCTTTCAATTTCGACGTTATCTAACCCTTTTTCAACACTGGTTCGGCCTGCAAAAATGTTGTCAAATTCACGATGCATAACTTGACGAATTTGTGGGTAGTAGCCAAGGCGATAGCCTTTAGTCCACTCTCCTGAAGCGAGGCTAAGCTGTTTTACACCGACTTCAGCATCAGGTTGCTGTTGGTAATAACCTGATTGTTTCGTCAATTCATAAGCCGCATTGGTGACTGGGACATAACCAGTGGTTTTATGCCAATACATTTGTGTTTCAGGCTTGGTTAGGTAGTCAAAAAATGCAGCCACCGCTTTGTCTTGTAGTTTTTCGTGACCGTTAAGGGCAAATAGAGCTGCACCACCAATAAAGGTATGCCCAGCATTTGGATTGACCGATTGCCAGTAAGGTAAATAGGTTGTGCCTAAATTGAAGGTGACACGGTTGCGTAGTCCGCCAAATGAGCCTGATGAGCCCATCCACATCGCGACTTCTTGACGTTCGAAGGGGGTCTGGTTGGCATCCCAGTCACTGCCGTAATACTTGTAGTAACCTTTGTCAGACCACTCTTTTAGTTTCTTAACATGCATCAACATATCATCAGTATTGAACATGATTTGAGTAGGGAGCCCATCGTAACCATTGTGTTTATCAGCTAGCGGCAGGTTGTGACGAGACTTAAAGTTCTCAAACATGATCCAAGGTGTGAGGGACTGAGAAAAACTGGCGTAGCCCTGAGATTTCAACTTACCAGCGATTTGTTCTAGCTGTTCGTAAGTTTTAGGGGCGTCAACACCAACCTTAGCAAAAATATCTTTGTTGTAGTAAAGCACAGGTGTTGAGCTGTTAAAGGGCATGCCGACCATTTTGCCGTTGTTATCGGCATAGAAATTACGAACACCGGCTAAGTAATCATTTGAACTGAATGAGTAACCTGACTCAAGCATAATGTCTTGAACTGGTTTGGCGACGCCTTTTGCAGTCATGATAGTTGCCGCACCAGCATCAAACACTTGCAGGATATTTGGTGATTGTCCTGCACGAAATGCGGCGATACCTGCAGTAAGGGTTTCTTGATAAGAGCCTTTGTAGATAGGGGTGATTTTATAATCATTTTGAGAGGCATTGAAATCGGTTGCGATTTTATTGACGGTTTCGCCAAGTTGCCCCCCCATGGCGTGCCACCATGTAATTTCGGTTGCTGCGAATGTTGTTCCTGAAACGGTTGCTGATAGCAAACCCGCTAACCATAGCTTTTTCATGTCAGTTTCCTTGTGAGTTTCGAACGAGACATTAGAGGTTTCGTTTGATGCTATGGTGGTTGAGTTTTGTGACATATTCATGAGCATTCAATTTCAAAAATATGAAAGATTTATGGTGATCTCATTTGGCTCACAGATTGAATCCGTATCCTGAACACTGCGAAGTACGATGATGAGAAAAAAGAAAGAGAGCAGGGACGTGAATCAGTGTCGACGAGATCACGTCCTGTATTATTGATGCTATAGCGAGATATCAGTATGACTGACTAGAACGATAGAGTACTGAGAAGTTCGCTGTTGAGGAGGTTAACTTTTAGCTGATACCCTACTATCAACAGATTTTCCTACATTCAAAATCAGCACGCCGATAAAAATGGCAATGATTATCGAAACCAAGCGCGTCAATTCCGCTGACATCGAGTCTGTGCCTTGATTTTTAATAATTTGATAGGTTAATACGGTAAAGTTTGTAAATAGTAATTGGTAAATACTCAACCGACAGTTACAGCGAATGGCATAGCAAGCCAGTTGGATACCGCAAAATAGAGCAACGCCTAATACAGCCCAAGTTGGTACATTAAACATAAACAGCAACATTACAGGTACCGTAAATAGTATCCCAACGGTGGTGGTGATTAACCGGTTATGGCTAAATGTTTTTTGTTCATGTTGTATTGGCGTTTTAATCATGCTGCTGATAGTGATTGCAATCAATATTGACTGCGAACTACCAGTACCGATCAATGCCGCTAACACCAAACTCATGGCCGTTGCTTTGAATATAATCAAAGTAATATGTGCGCTGGTTTTCTCCTGGCTTTGTTCATCTGGTTGAATGTCTTGTTCGTCGCCAGGAAAGATTAAGAAGCTCAATGAAGTTACAACGATAGCAATGATAAGAGCTTCAAACATTAACCAAGGTAAAACACTAGCGGATACCCCCATTTGCTTAGTCATTACCGCCATGATGATGACGACCATGAGTGTTAATGTTGATAGGATATCTTTAGGATCACGGTGACTACGATAATAACTTAAAAATAGCAAAGCCCAACAAAACAGAGCAAAGCCGGTTGGCGTGTCAACCAGTATTTCACCTAGGTTGACCACAATAAAACTGATAAAAAACATCACCAACAGTAATTTTAGTAACAGGCTAACCGGTGGCTTAGAGGGCATGATAGTTAGAAATATCACCACAAATATTGGCGCCAACATCGGCATGGCTACACCGTTAAACTGCAAGTAAAACAGTAACAATATTGGGGCGAAAACCAACCTTATAATTGGATTAGCCGCACTATGAAACATAAGTCCATACACTCACGATGCGCATCCAGATTCGTGCTAGCCATTCACCCAAACTACTCTGTTCAGTAAAGAAAGCCACAGTAGCTTGTGAACCATAACGAATGTTAGACGGTACTTCGCCATTTTCAAAAATAATGTTAACCGGATAACGTTGAGCACTTAATGACTTGGTATCTGCGTTTAAAAAGCCAGTTGTTTGGTCGATATTATTACTACCTCCAGTACCCCAGCCAATGCTGTCTACTTTACCGAGTAAAACACGACCCGGTAATGCATCAAGTACAATTTCAACACGCTGACCGACACGGATGTATTCTGTGGAGTTTTCTCTCACTAATGCTGAGATCCACACACCGCGAGGATCAATGAAAGTCAGCATTGGCGAACCTACGGTGGCTTTTTGGCCTGTGGTAAGTTGTAGATTAGTCACTATGCCATCGGAAGGCGCGAGAACTTGTGTTTTTTGTAAATCTAATTGCGCTTGTTCAAGCTTGGCCATCGCAGACAAAATTTGTGGGTTGTTGCTACCTTTTGGACCCAAATTTTGTTGTGCCTGTGTTAATGAGGCCTCTGCGGCTTTAAATGACGCTTGAGTGCGTTCGCGCGCTTCAATCGCGTTATCGAGATCCGCTTTACTTAGCACACCTTTTCTGGCTAATTCAGTGACTCGTGCTGCTTGTTCCCTGGCATTATTACGCGCTGCTAGTGCATCAACGACTTTAGCTTGTGCCACTTCAACCGCTGCTGTACTCGCACCAATGTTTTGCCCGGCAATTGCTAAATTGGCCTGAGCTGCTTTTAGGTTAATTTCATAATTTCTTGAGTCGATCTTGAATAACACATCACCAGAGCGAACAACCTGATTATTGACAACATTAACATCTGTGATGTTACCTGACACTTCAGGAGCAATTCTTACTAAATAAGAGTGAACTCGTGCGGTGCTCGTCATTGGAGTAACTCGGTCTGCCCACAAACTGTAAAACCAAATAAATAAAATTAATCCAATAATATAGAAACTCAGTTTCTTGGATGATTTTTCCGCAGCAGACATGCTTTAAACTCTCTTCAAAATAAAGCTTTATGATAATTGCCGAAATGTATTGCAGCAAGTAATGATTCTAATCGACAGAAAAATGAACCCCATAATAAATGGAGCTCACGCTGCATTTTAGATGCTTGGAAGGAGGGCTATGAAATGTATGAAAGTAGCGCTTTTTCATCAGGCAATGCTGTCATTGCACCTTTCTTTGTGGTTGCGAGTGCGCCACAACCATTTGCCCATCTAACGGCTTCATGAATGACTGAGGGCTTATACCACTCTTGGTGGAAAGACAGTTTTCGCAGGAGACCACCGACAAAAGCATCTCCAGCACCGGTGGTATCAATAGGGGAGACGGGGGTACCAGATATTAAAGTGTTAGTTTCAGCCTGAATCACTAGCGCTCCTTTCGCTCCTTGAGTAATGACAATCAATGGGATAGAAAGCGGCTTGAGAGTCGCTAAACCTGCCTCAATACTGGTGGTTTGTGTCAGAAATAATAGTTCGTCGTCAGAAAACTTAACGACATCTGCCATCGCTACAGCCTTCATAACCACTTCGCTCATCTCCTCTGGTTTTGACCATACATCATCTCTGAGATTTGGGTCAAAACTGATAAAGCCACCGCTGTCTTTCATTTTTTGTATAGCGTAAAGGGTAGTACTTCGGCTTGGTTCATTTGCTAGTGCGATAGAGCAGCAATGCAGCCATTCGCCAGCTTTAAAGGAAGGGATATCAGACACGCTTAGGAATTGATCGGCGCTCGGCTTTACCATGAAGGTAAAGCTGCGCTCACCGTGTTCATCTAGGTCAACAACGACCGTTGAAGTGCGTTGATTCTTATCTAATAGCAGATACTCGGTACTGACGTTTTCATCGCTTAAAGTCGATTGCATGAATCGACCCATCGGGTCGTTACCTACACGACCGAAAAAAGCACTATTGCCTCCTAACCTGGCTATTGCGACAGCAACATTAGCGGGAGCACCACCAGGGCATTTTAAATAGTGAGCATCACCTTCTGGAATCAAATCAACCACTGCGTCGCCTGTTACCCATACTTTGTTCATCTCTATTTCTCCAGTAAGTCTTTATTCGAATGAAGGAAGCCCACTCAATGAGTGGGCTCAGGAGCATAATTGCCTATAGGGGGAGTGGAATTATGCCGTTGCTTGGACACCTTGTTTTGCTCGCTCTCTTGCTCCTAATACCAGAGTTAAGCCGAATGCAACCACAAAGGAAATTAACATACCAATAACGTAGTAGCTGATTTTTTCAGGGTTTATGGAAATAATTCCCGGTAAACCTGCTGCGCCGAGGGCTTGAGCTTTCACGTTAAAGAGAGTGATGAATGCGCTTGCACAAGCTGAACCAATGATGGCAGCAATAAATGGATAGCGAAGTTTTAAGTTGACACCAAACATAGCCGGTTCAGTAATACCGAGTAGGGCTGTGATCCCTGAAGGTACCGCAATGCCTTTTAGTTTTATGTCTTTGGTTGTGAAGCCAACGGCGAGTGCTGCTGCGCCTTGTGCTACGTTGGACATTGCAGCGATAGGGAAGATGAACGTACCGCCAGTAACTGCGATGTCGGCTAAAAGTTGCGTCTCAATGGCAATGAAACTGTGGTGCATACCGGTAATAACAAATGGTGCATAAATGAAACCGAACAATGCGCCACCAACGAAACCTGCAGAGTCATACAACCAGTTTAGGCCGTCACCGAGTAGGAAACCGATATCACGAGTGATAGGACCAACAAGGGTGAAAGTGACAAAACCAGTAATGAAAATAGCCAGCATTGGTGTTAATAAGTTATCCAGTACAGAAGGGATAACCTTACGCAGGCCGTTTTCAACTTTAGCGAGGATAAAGGCTGAAACTAAAACCGGTAGTACTGAGCCTTGGTAACCGACTTTTTGGATTTCAAAGCCAAGGATATTCCACGTTGGAATAGTTCCGGAGACTGATGCGCCGCCAAAACCCCAACCGTTAAGCAAGTCTGGGTGAACCATTAACATACCTAGTGCCGCCCCAAGGAACGGGTTACCACCAAATTTTTTCGAAGCAGAAAACGCTAACAAAACAGGTAAGTAAACAAAAGGTGCGTTAGCAAAGGTATTAATCATGCTTGCCAAATCAGCAAGGCCCGGATTAGCATCAATGAGTGATTGGCCTTCAATAAACAGACCAGTAGCCGTCAGGACATTGAATAGGCCCATCAACAAACCACCCGCAACAATCGCTGGAATGATTGGAACAAAAATGTCAGATAAGCCTTTCACTGCACGTTGAAAGACATTTTGTTTTTGTGCGCCCGCGCTTGCGACATCGTTGGTCGACATTTCTGCCAGCCCAGTTAATTTGGCCATCTCTGCGTAAACTTGATTTACGATACCAGAGCCAAAAATGATCTGATACTGGCCTGCGACTTTAAATTGACCTTTAACACCGTCTAAGGAATCAATAGCTTCTTCATTGACGATTGACTCATCTTTCAGCGCCAATCTTAAGCGTGTTGCACAATGAGCAAGTGCTTGGATATTTTCTTTTCCGCCGAGTTGCTCAAGTAATTTCTTTGCTATGACTGGATAGTTCATAACTCACCCCGATTCTTGTCTGTTCTGTTTATTGAATTAGTATGGTTTAAATATTTTAAATTTTTTTTGGGAACGTTTGCAGAATTAATTCTTGTGCAATAATTTGGGAACGTCAAAAGATAACCATTGATTATGTGAATTTGATCGCTAAAAGATAGGTCGCGAATTCTATAAACAGCGTTAAAATCACATTATATGGTCGATTGTCATTGCATGTTTTGCAAACAATCCCAATGCTGAAGAAATAAGGTTCTATATGTCGAGTTTGCACGATGTTGCTAAGTTAGCTGGTGTTTCAAAATCAACCGTTTCTCGCGTTATTAATGACGAGTATGGGGTGAAAGAAGCAACTAAAATCAAAGTGTTAAAGGCTGTTTCTGAGTGTGGTTATGTGGTTAATCAGGTGGCAAAAGATCTGAAGTCCCAAAAGACCAACTTGATTGGAGTTATTGTACCGCGTGTTTCATCCCATGCGACAGCGCAAGGGGTAGACGGACTCAGTAAAATTTTTGAACAAGCGGGAAAGCACGTTTTACTCGCTAATACACATCAAGAGCATGAGAAGGAATTAGAATACATCCAAATCTTCAACCAAAAACGGGTGGAAGGCATTGTGCTGTATGCCACACATCTTGATTTATCGCTTGTGAATGCTATTAAGCAATCAAATGTACCCGTGGTACTTGTGGGGCAAGATGGTTCACTTCACGACATTCCCAGTATTGTTCATGACGATTTTCGAGTGGGGTATGAAGCTGGTCATCGATTGATTAATAAAGGCTGTAAACAGATAGGTTTTATTGGTGTTCAACGTGATGATGTCGCGGTTGATGTGCTGCGTTCACAAGGTCTAGAGCAAGCATTGACTCTACACAATTTAGAATTATTGTTTCACTTGCGTGGTGATTTTTCTATTGAGTCTGGATACTTACAAAGCAAAACACTAATGGAGCAATATCCGCAGCTAGATGGACTGTTTTGTGCGACAGACCGGATCGCGGTCGGGGCTATTAAAGCGTTACTAGAGTGTGGTATTGACGTCGGGAAACAGGTCAAGGTGCTTGGGGTAGGTAATGATGAGCTTGCCTTTATCAGCAACCCAAGCTTGTCGACATTTAACTATGCCTTTGATAAGGCAGGTGAAAATGCAGCGAAAATGTTACTTGAACGCATTGTTGGGCAAGGGAAAGAAATGAGTAAAGTCGTTTTGACTTTCCAAAGTATTGAGCGTGAGACATGCTGAATGATGCTGGTTTTTTATCCGTAATTGCTGAGTCTCACCTCTCATAATCGATAACTAGTTTTCCGTAACACTTGCAATAGTGAGCATTGTTTTATATTTTGCAATCGTTCCCATTTTATTGAGTGTAAGCAGATGTCATTTGAAGAAATTGTGAGTTTAGTGGGTGGTCAGGCCAATATTAAACGAGTTTTAGCACCAGAGAGTCAGGTTGTTATTTCAGTACATGATCATTCATTGGTTGGTGAATTGCCAAATGGTGCTGAGTTGATTGAAGTGTTAGGTGAGTGGCAGTTGTCTATGCCAAGAACCAGCACCTTCCTTGACAAGCAGTTGGGTGAAATCGGTAAAGTGATCGCATCGCAACAACGACTTGATGCGGCTGAGCGACTCGTGAAAACGGAATGTCCATTTCGTCCGATTTGGCACGTCGCACCTCCACAAGGACTTTTAAATGACCCGAATGGCTTTATCTATCATCAAGGGCAATATCATCTTTTCTATCAGTGGTATCCGCACGCTTGTGCACATAAAGACAAATACTGGGTGCATTTAACCAGCGGTGACCTTATCAATTGGCAGTGGCGCTCGATCGCTCTCACACCATCAGACTGGTACGATAGCCACGGTGTCTATTCTGGGCATGCAGTCAGCCATGGTGATGAATTGATGCTGTTTTACACTGGAAATGTTCGACTCGGAGAGCAGCGTGCTCGCCAAACGATGCAATGTATGGCTGTATCGAAAGATGGACTGCACTTTGAGAAATATGGTCCCGTTATTCACGAATTACCGGAAGGTGTTACAGAACATTTTCGAGATCCTAAAGTGATTCGTCATGATGATAAATGGTTGATGTTGATCGGTGCACAAACGACCGATTTGCAGGGTCGTGTTGCGGTTTATCATTCTGATAATCTGAAGGATTGGCAGTATGATGGATTGGCCGGCGATGATATCGCTCCAATGGGCTATATGTGGGAATGCCCCGATATGTTTGAACTTGATGGGCAACACTATTTTGTGTTTGGTCCGCAAGGTGTGGAGTCATCTAACCCTCATCACACGGCGGTACACCGAAATCGTATTGCTAAAGTAATGTGGGATGACAGAGGACTCCCACGTTTTTCTGAACTGCAAGAACTCGATTCAGGCTTTGATTTTTATGCACCGCAAAGTATGCAAACTGAAGACGGTCGCCGAGTCATGTGTGGCTGGATGGGTTTGCCGGATGATGTTGACCACCCAAGCTGTGATAACGGTTGGATACATCAATATACAGCGATTCGTGAATTGAGTATCGAGCAAGGCCAATTAGTTCAGCGCCCCCTTCGTGAATTAGCACAGTTGAGAGGGAATTTGATAAAAATTGAGCTAGGCAATGAGCCCGTTGATCTCAAAACAAAAAGTTTTGAAATACAAACGACGCTGCCATGGGGAGCAACCTTGCGTTTATTTGAGTTAGGTGAGCAATATGTTGATATTACCTTAGATGCTGAAACGAAAGTTTTACGCTTAGATCGTTCTAATACATTGATTCGACATGGTGATGTTATTCGTGAACTTGAGCTAGATAGTGAACAAGTCGCTTTGCATATTTTATCTGACAGCTCATCTGTAGAAGTTTTTATCAATGACGGCCAAGCGGTAATGACGGGAAGAGTATTTACTGAACAAAATGCAACCCAATGCCGTTTGATTAATGCAAAAGCTGAGGTTGAATTTGCTGAAATGAAAGCAGCGGATGCAGCGCTTTACCCTTTGTAAGTTAGTAGCAATATGGTCACCATATTGGTGACCATAAATAATGGTGAGCAGTAAGTCGTTTAAAGAAATACTAGGACGACAAACGCTCTCATTGGTACGATGCCTACCGCTATTAATTTGAACCGCGTTGCTGCGCTTTGCGTGCCAATTTCTCCGCACGCTTTTGCTCGATAAGTTGCGCCGCATCGCCGCCGATATGATCTTCACCGCGCTGTTTGGCTAGTTGCACCTGCTTTTCGCGCTCACGAAAACGTGCTAGCTGCTCCTCAGTATGGGTACCCACACATTTAGCACAACTTACACCTTGTTCGAAGTGAACGCTCTGTTTGTCTTCTTCAGTAATCGGTAAACGGCAGGCATTACATACTTGGTAATCACTTTCTTTTAAAGCGTGACCAACCGCCACTCGGCCATCAAAGACATAGCAGTCACCTTGCCATAAACTCTCTTCTTCAGGCACTTCTTCAAGGTATTTCAAAATGCCGCCTTCAAGGTGATAAACTTCCTCAAACCCTTGTTCTTTCAAGTAAGCTGTTGATTTTTCACAACGAATCCCACCAGTGCAGAACATGGCTACTTTTTTGTGTTTTTCTGGTGCTAAGTTTTGCTTTACGTATTCAGGGAATTCTCTGAACGTATCTGTGTGTGGGTTTTGTGCGTTTTTAAATGTGCCGATTTGGATTTCGTAATCATTACGAGTATCGACAACCAACACCTCAGGGTCGGAAATGAGAGCATTCCAGTTTTCTGGTTTGACATAAGTACCGACTACATGCCGAGGATCTATGCCTTCCACGCCCATCGTCACAATCTCTTTTTTCAACTTAACTTTAGTACGGTTAAATGGTGGCTCTGATGCTAGGGATTCTTTGTAAACGGTATTCTTTAGGCTGGGTTCAGCGTCGAGCCAAGCCAGTAGCGCATCGATCCCTTTACGTGATGATGAAACAGTACCGTTAATACCTTCACTGGCAAGCAGAAGTGTGCCTCGAATTTGGTTTTCTTCCATCAGCTCAAGAAGCGGTGTTTGCAGCTCTTGGTAGTGGTTGAGTTCAACAAACTTATAGAGTGCACAAACGACATATTGGCTCATGGGTTACCTTTTATAAAAACGATATAGAGAATTTGGGCGCATTATAGCTAAGGGATGCGCCGACAAATACCGACAGTTTCTAAGGACAATACAACGGTTTCTCGAAAGGAGAGTCCAAATGATAGGGATATACCATTCAGGCCACTCTTAAGCGGGATAAACCATAGGGAAATCCAGAGTTGGATGCGAGGCAACCAATGAGTGGTAGCCATATACTTGTTGAATTCGAGTTGAAGTTAATGCTTGCCGCGGTGGAGCATCGCAAACCAATTTTCCTTTATGTAGCATTACTATGCGATCAGCGTATTGAGCGGCAAGGTTGAGATCATGTAACACAACTACAACTGCACAATTTTCCTCGGTCGCTAATGTTCGCGCAATATTGAGCGTATTGTGTTGATGAGCAAGGTCTAAGGCGGATGTTGGCTCATCAAGCATCAGGATCTTTTTATCGTCTGAGTGGTGCAATTGCGTAAGCACACGCGCTAGGTGTAAACGCTGTTTTTCTCCACCAGATAAGGCAGGATAAAGGGTTTCTGCTCGTTCAACAATATCGGTTTTTTGCATGTAATGCAGTGCGATATTATGGGTTTGCTGTTGACTCAAGCAAAGGGGAAGTGCACCTAATTCGACCACTTCTTGCGCTAGAAATGGGAAATTAAGCGTGCTTTGCTGCGGGAGTATCGCCAAATGTTTGGCTAAATTATTTGGCTGCCACGAATGTTGCTCAAGCCCAAAATAGTGTAGCTCAGCCTGCGATTTTATTTCACCACTTAAGACTTTTAGTAGTGTACTTTTACCAGCGCCGTTAGGTCCAAGTAAAGCTGTTACTTGCCCTGAATATATATTGATATCTAGGTCATCCAGCAAGGTGCGTTTAGCAAATTTCACGGTGATATTTCTGGCTTGAATAGCTGGTCTGTTACTCAAAATACTTTTCCTTTTTGTTTAAAAAGAAGGTAAAGGAAGAAAGGAGCTCCCACCAAAGCAGTGACAATTCCCACAGGCAGTTCGGCTGGTGCAACGACAATTCGTGCAAACATGTCGGCAATTGTGAGCAATAGTGCACCGAGTAGAGCTGAGATAGGAATTAAACTGCGATGATCTGGGCCGACGAGCATGCGCCCTAGGTGTGGGATCACGAGGCCAATAAAACCAATCATACCCACCGCACTGACGGTAACACCGACACCGACAGCGCTAAGCAAGATCATCGTTCGTTTTAATTTTTGCACTGGAATACCAAGGTGATGAGCTTCTGCTTCACCGAGTAAAAGTGCATTTAATGCCATCGCTTGACGAGAGAAGAAAATCAAAAGCAGCAATAAAGTGAACATGCAAAGAGCAATACTTTGCCAAGTAGCCCCTGCAAGAGAGCCCATCGACCACAATGATAGATCACGCAGCATTTGGTCATCCGCGACGTAGTTTAAGTAGCCAATTCCAGCACCTGATAACGCGCTAATGGCAACGCCAGCAAGCAGCATAATAGTCACAGAGGTGCCAAATGTGCTGGTACCTAATCGATAAACCAGCACAGTCGTTATGGCACCACCGAAAAAAGCAAAGATTGGCACGGTTAAGGCGCTTATCCACGGAGCTGAAAAGAAGGGAAGGTTCGCCAATAAGACAATGGCGATAGCTGCGCCTAATGCTGAGCCTGCGGAAACGCCAATAATGCCGGGTTCTGCTAAAGGGTTACGAAATAGCCCCTGCATGACCGTTCCACAAAGTGCCAGAATTGCACCGACTAATAAGCACAATAAAGTTCGAGGAAAACGAATTTCGTGAATCACTAAATTGATATGAGCCGCGATATGATTTGAGCGTAATACTAGGCTACTTAAGCTATCACTGATGCTGATATTCATAGGGCCAACCGTTATTGAATATAAAGCAACAATGTTGACGAGCATTAGTAGCCCAATTAACACGGTATTACGAGGTAGATGACGTAACAAAATAGGCCCCTTATGGATACAACAACGCATTAAGGCGCTTTGCTTCGGCTAGGCTTTTAAAACCAAGGCCGCCGACTAAGGCATGCCCATCAATGGTAATGATTTGTTGGTTTTTCCCAGCAGGAGTAGCAGCAAGCATAGGCAATGATTTTAAAATGGCATCAGCTCCGCCCATTTTTTGGTAGCTCCGCCCGCTGACTAAAATGATATCAGGTTGCATTTCGATCATCGCTTCCATCGAGAGTGGTTTGTAAGAGCTCAGTTGGCTTGCGGCAGGGTTGATAGCGCCAGCCAACTGAATAATGCTATCGGGCGTTGTATCACGACCGGCAACATTGGTTGCTCGACCTTCATGAAGCAAAAGAAAAAGCACTTTTTTTTGTGCGCTAGCAATAGGTTTATTGTCTAAGAGCTGTTTAATTTGTAGATTAACCGATTTTTTAAGTGGCTCCGCTTGTGGTTGACTATTTGTTAAGGTTGCGATTTTGTCAATCCTGTCCAATAACCCCTGAGAGGATGACTCATTATTTACGATTTCAACCCTAATACCCGCTGCCTTTAATTGCTGAAGCGTCGTGTCTGGCCCCATTTCATTAGAACCGATCAATAATGTTGGCGATAAAGCCAACAAGCCTTCAGCCGACATTTGTCGGTGGTAACCAATTTTAGGTACAGCAAGCAAAGGAGGAATTTCACTGGTTACATCAACCGCAATCAGTTTGTCTTCTGCGCCAAGGGCTAACAAAATCTCAGTCACAGCACTGCCTGCACTAATAATGCGTTGTTGTGCATGCAACCAAGGTGAAAATAGCAATATCAGTACGGCAAATAGCCAACGAAAAGGGGTATTATGTTTCATCTTTTTTACTCAATATCAGTCATGCTGTTAAGCAAATAAATTACTGGGGATCTTCGGTTAACAGCTGCGTGGCAGCGATACCGTTTTCTTGAAGGAAGGCGAGTAGCTTGACCAAGTGTTGTACTTCTGCTGCTTTGTCCGCACCAATAATGATTGGTCGTTTGCTGTTGTTACTTTCTTCAAGTAGCGCCTGCGTGAAATTATTCCAGTCAATATAATGTTTGCCCTCTAGCGCCCAGTACGGATCACTCGCGAGAATATTTACTGTGATGGACTGTTTATCGACTGCGCTTGTCATACTCGAATCAGTGGTCGGTAGCGATACGTCCAAAGACTCAAATTTAACGGCTGCTGTGAGTAGCAAAAACACCATTACAATAAAGATAATGTCCAACAGAGGAGTTAAGTCCGGCATTAATGATGGGGCCGGTGATGGGTGCGCTTTAATCATCGTGCGTTCGCCACTGCATATTGTTGTTGCGATTTAGCGTCAGCCGCGCACATTGATTCCGTCGGGAAAGTCTGTTGGAAAGAGACACCTTCGAGCCATAAATTCACGTAGTTGAGGGTATGTTCAAGTTTTGCCATCACCCGGTCAGCCCAAAGCCCCAGTAATTGAGCAGAAGTGATTGCCGGTAGGGCTATCATCAAACCTACTGCCGTTGTACGCATGGCCAAACCTAAGCCGTCGGCGAGATCGTTAGGCGTAATGCTACCAGAAGAAGCCGCAACGCCTTTAAACATCTCAATTAAACCGAGGACAGTACCCAGAAGTCCGACTAATGGGCTAATAGCGCCAATTAATGACAACATACGCAAACCTGAATGCAATTGATGGCGTTTTTCCTGTAACCAGATGCCTGCGGCGTCTTCACGCAAGCTTTTTGGAAAATCATGATGCGCAAGCAGCATTGCTACTCCCTTATAAAGAAGAGGGCGCTTGTTAGAAAGTTGACCTACCAGTGTTTCTATTTGTGTTGCGCTGGTAGGTGATATGGTTTTCAGAGCAGCTCCGATAGCACGTTTGCCAACGCCAACACTGAGCAATACTTGAAATAGGCGCTCGGTGATAATCATGATGGTGATGACAGAGCATAGAAATAAAGGCCATGCCATTAAACCAAGTTGTTGCTCTAGTTGAGTAAGTACTTCCATTATCCTTCCAATTTAAAACGAACAGGGACTTGAACGCGGTGAGCCATTTTTTGGCCGCTAACCACGTGGGGTGAAAACTTCCACTGCTTAATGGCATTGAGTGCCGAGTTGTCAAGAAGTGTTGTTCCGGATGATGAGATCAACACCTGTTTAATTTGATTACCGTTTGTATCTAACCAGATTTCATACACAGCAACGCCTTCAATACCACGTTTACGAGCCAATCTTGGGTATTGCGGTGGTACAGGACGAGAAACAAAAGTGGGCTGCTCGACTAAAGGCGGTTGGCTACTAGCACCGCTACGACTTGGAGCCGGAGGCGGTATTTTGACTGAGTTATCATCCGCTTTAGTCTTTGCCAGTTTAGAGGGTGTTTCAGCATTGGTGACTGGCTTGTTTATGTCCTTCTTTACTGGCTCTTGTTTAGAAATCTTGGCCGTTTTCACTATGGGTTTCGGCTTAGCCTGCGGTTGTGGCACGACGCTTTTTTTAGGGTTCGCCTTGTGAGTCTTCTTCGGTGCTGTTGGTTGCTTTGCTACTTGCTGCGCTATCGCTTCTTGTTTGGCGCTCACCTGTGGTTTAGGTTGCGTAACGAAATTAATAGACACCGACGTTGATTGGCTCCCTACTGGCATCGCGAATACTTTTGCTTCTTTATCTGCCAGTAGTACTACGGCGTGAATGGCAATCGAGACGCTGCCAGTGACAAGATATCTAGAAATATTCACGTTCTTTTCCTAAAGCAAAAGTGGCTGGATGCGAGGATTATTACTTATTATTTAAATAAGATCAATTATCAATTGCATTATCATTTGCATCAAATTATGCTTTTATAAGAATTTAATATTAAAGGCTGCGAACGTATGCCACACCTGGTTTTTTGTGAATACCATGCTTAATTTAAATAAATATAATGAATCTATTTTAGGGGCAAAAACGGACGATCCACTTCGTTTTTCGTTCAGTGATAAACAGTCGGCTCATGCTGGTGGATCATCCGTACCGGTTGCGATTGAGCTGCAATCTCACATTTGGCAAACATTAATGACGCAGCCGGTGGCTGGTCCTAAAAAACGTTGTTTGTATATCCATGTTCCTTTTTGTCGCGTACGTTGCACGTTCTGTAACTTCTTTCAGAATGCCTCGAGCCGAAGCTTAGTTGATGACTATTTTAAAGCCTTAATGGTGGAGCTAGAGCAGAAATCCAAACTACCTTGGGCCCAATCGGGCATTTTCCATGCAGTGTACATCGGTGGAGGAACGCCAACAGATCTCTCCGTGACGCAAATACAGCGCTTGGGTGAGGCGATTCGACGTTTTTATCCTCTTGCTCGTGACTGTGAAATTACGTTAGAAGGACGGATTAATCGTTTTAGTGATGAAATGTTTGATAAAGCCTTAGAAGGTGGATTTAACCGTTTTTCTTTCGGCATTCAGAGTTTTAACACTACAGTTAGAAGAAGTGCAAAGCGGCTAGATGACCGCGATGTAGTGCTTGATCGCATTGCTTCGTTAAGCCATGCAGAACAAGCTCCGATCGTGATTGATCTATTGTATGGTCTTCCCTATCAGACATTTGATGTCTTTGAACAAGATTTGAAAGACGTTATATCTACAGGTGCACATGGCATCGATCTTTATCAACTGATCGTTGCAGGAAGTGCACCAATGCTGAATTTGGTTGAAAAGGGCAGAATCCCACCACCAGCGACTACGCCAGACAAAGCCAGCATGTATGAGCTTGGTGTTAACTTTTTTGATAAGCACCATTTTAAATCGCTCAGTGTGAATCATTGGGCGAAAGATAACCGTGAAAGAAGTCAGTACAACAGTTTAGCCAAAACCTTTGCTGAAGTTCTTCCTGTGGGATGCGGAGCTGGTGGCAATATTGGTGGCTATAGTGTTATGCAACAGCGGAGTCTTAAGGCATACATGGATGCAATGAATCAAAATAAATTGCCCATCGCCATGATGATGAAACAGCATTCACTTGAGCCTACTTTTGCTGCCATTAAATCTGGTTTTGATCGCGGTGTGCTTGCTCGTAGCACTTTACCTGACTTTATGGGGATGAACTGTTTTGATTATTTGCAGCCGCTTTTCAAGCATTGGCAGCGGTTGGGTCTTGTTAAGCTAGAAGATGAATATCTTGTCTCGACCTTAGCCGGAGCTTTTTGGGCGGTGAACTTGGCTCAGGCATGTATAAAAGTTTTACACAATGAATTTAACGAACATCTAGATTCAAAACAGATAGCAAATTGGAAATGAACATGGAATTACTGACACAAAAAGTAGCGGCTCTATTAGAGCAACAACCAACACTTTTGCCAGCTGCGATGGCGGTAGAACTGAACGTCACTGAATTTGATGTAGTTAAATCACTACCCAGAGAAATGGTAGCTATTGCTCCTGGCAGCCAAGCGCAAAGCATACTAGAACAACTTACTGATTGGGGAAAAGTAACGACCATTATGCACTCGTTCGGTTCCATCTTTGAAGTGAAAGCGCCTTTCCCTAAAGGAAAATTGGCACGTGGTTATTACAACTTAATGGGTAAAAATGGTGAATTACACGGTCACTTAAAATTGGATGTGATCAGCCACATTGCATTGGTAAGCAAGCCATTTATGGGACGAGAAAGTCATTACTTTGGTTTTTTTAGTGAGCAAGGTGACAACATTTTTAAGGTTTACCTAGGTCGAAATGAAAAACGTGAGCTGCTCACCGAGCAGGTAGAACGTTTTAACGCATTGCAGCAAGACATTGAGTCACAATATAACTAATACAGTCATAATACACCCTGAGCTTATTTAGGCTTAGAGGAGGAGAGTAAATGAATCCGCAGATCAAACAAGAGCGATTACAAGGTCGTTTAGAGCCTGAAATTCAAGAGTTCCGTCAGGAGCGTCGTACGCTACAATTAGCAACGGTCGATGGAGAAGGCCGGCCCAATGTCAGCTACGCCCCTTTTGTTCAAAATCAAGAAGGCTACTTTATTTTAATTTCTCATATTGCTCGCCATGCGCGCAATCTAGATATTAATCCGCATGTCTCGCTGATGATGATCGAAGATGAAAGTTCATCTAAGCAGATCTATGCGCGTCAAAGGCTTACTTTTGATGCTGTTGCGAGTGTCGTGCCGAGAGAATCGACCTTATGGCGACAAGTGATTGGTCAAATGCAGCAACGATTTGGTGAAATCATTGATGGTTTAAGCCAGTTACAAGATTTTAGTTTGTTCCAACTAAAAGTAGAGCAAGGCTTATATGTGAAAGGCTTTGGACAAGCGTATCAGGTGTCGGGTGATGACATGGTTGATTTTGTGCACTTACAAGAAGGGCATAAGAAAATATCTAACGCTTAACGATATTAATAAAAAGCATTTATAAGGGCTAGTCATCTAGCCCTTTTTGATCTTGTGGTTTTAATACAGATTCACCCGTAGCAATTTATACAAAAAAAGCCAGCGATTCGCTGGCTTTTTTATGTTACTGACTACTCGAATAAGCTAAACAGATATTAGAATTGATAGTCGATATTAATACTCCAGTTTCGACCTGGCTGAGCTTTGATATCTTGGCTAAAGGTTTCACCAGTGGCATCTCTGCCGCTTAAGTCATTATATAGCCAATACTTTTTGTCGAAGATATTAAATAAACCGGCACGCAATGTTAAATCTTGAATTGGTTGGTAGTAAGCTGTTAAATCAACAAGTGTGTATCCAGCTACATCGGTGTTTGTTTCCGACTGCCAATCCGTTTTGCTTGCAACCATTTTTACATTCAACATTGTGCCATATTGGTGTCGATTGATTCCTAGGCCTACATTCGCGGTCAATGGCGCTACTGAATCTAAGGCATCACCTGTCTTCTTATCTTCACCATCGGCATACGCAACGGTCAGACGTGAATACATCCCTTGTGGTGCGTTGAACGCTTTATCCAAATAGAGTTTAGAGCTGAATTCTGCACCATAAATGGTGACTTCATCCAAGTTTTCTTTAGTGAAAACGTCTTTGCCATTTTGTTCGCCACCTTTAGTTTGCGTGATGAAGTCTTTGTAATCATTGTAAAAAGTGCTAAATTCAAAATTCGCAAACTCATTTTGTCCACGCAAACCTAACTCGTAAGCTAAGCTTTTTTCTGCTTTGAGATCTGGGTTTGCTTCAATGATGGCACCTTGATTATAGAAATAATACAAGTCATACACGGTGGGTGCTTTGAAGCCTTGGCTGATTTGACCAAAGATCGATAGGTTTGGGTTTAAGTGATAAACCGAGCCTAATTGACCGGTAAAGGCATCATCTTTATTTTTTTCGTAAGATGTGGTGTATCCTTCATCGACACTTGGTGTCGCTTCAAATGAGTCATAACGTATACCTGCGGTTAAAACTAAACGTTCTTGCATCAGGTATGCTTGGTCTTGGAGGAATAGACCCCATTGAATGACGGTGGCGTCAGGAAGGCCAGTACTGCCAGGTGCTGAAGTGCCATAATTCAATTTATAGTCGGTGTTATCTAGATTGAAATCATTGTTGAGAAGGCTCAACCCATAAGTAAATTCATGGGCATTGTTATCAATTTCAACGATTTTAGAAAGCTGAGTATCGAATTGAATGGATTGATCAGAGGCTTCGCGTTGACGTCGGCGCTTACCATTCATTGGTGTGGTATCGTAATTCTTAGATAATGAACGTGAGTCTTGATAGCTTAGTGACCAATGTAATGAGTCTGCTAATTGAGAACTCATTAACCATTGGTGTTCGATACCGACTCGAAGTCGTTCAGAAGTATCTTCATTGTAGTTATCAGAATATGTGAAGCCCGGCATTATGCTGTAACCGTTGTAGTTAAGCTCATCTTCATCATATTGTTTATTATAATA
The DNA here is from genome assembly GCF_029478545.1 of Vibrio sp. 1180_3. Classification (NCBI taxonomy): domain Bacteria; kingdom Pseudomonadati; phylum Pseudomonadota; class Gammaproteobacteria; order Vibrionales; family Vibrionaceae; genus Vibrio; species Vibrio sp. 1180_3. The sequence goes on along the minus strand of NZ_SJFM01000012.1, from coordinate 90,800 downwards.
TTCAACGGTTAAGCCTAAACGGTGATCATCGTTTGCTTGGTAAAAGGCTTTCGCTAGAAGGTTACCAAGTTGTGAATCAGCAGGGTTTTGTGCACCACGATCTGGGCCTTCTATATCGGCACCTGAACTGTGAGTTTCTGTTTCATGACCGTTTGCATAGGTCGCCATCAGTAGTGTTTCGAGTTTATCTTGGCGCATTGCCCAAGTTAACGTTGTTTTAAATTGGTCATTGGCTGAACTATAACCAGAACGGATACCAAAACGGTTCTCATCACCTTCGGTGACCAATATATCGTCAGGGTTTTTAGTACGTAATAACACAACACCGCCTAAGGCATCAGAACCATAAAGGGTAGAAGATGGCCCTTTATTCACTTCAATGGCTTGCAGAGTATCCATTTCAATGGCATTAGAATATTTACGTTGTTCTGTTGCACCAGGGTTGTAAGGTGTCGGTTGCTGTACACCATCAATCATCATTTTTACGCGGCTACCTTCAACGCCACGAATATTGAAGCTAGAAATACCGAATCGACCATCGCCTAAAGCATCAACACCTGGTGTATAGCTAAGTGCTTGCTGTAAGTCATTGCTCATAGTCGACTCAAGTTCCTTAGCTGAAATCGTTTCGATTGACGATGAAACATCTTTCTTACTTTGTTCTGTTCGGGTCGCTGATACCACAACCTCATCAAATTGGTGCAGATTATCTGCAAAAGAACTCGGTGAAAGTGCAACAAGTATAGAAGCTGACAAGAGTGTTTTGGTGTACATCTGAATTATTACCTTATTCATCAATAACAAATTTATTGTGGATGAATAATATTGGATCTAAATGGTAATTACTATCATTTGTATTTATATTTGTTCGGGTGTGAATTAGCGACTTTATGATTTTGATATAATAATTAATAAGTTATTTTCTTTTATGGGTTGATGAGAATGAAAACTAAAGGCTATTTGTGTGATATTTGTCACGTTTTATTTTCTATTTAACTTTATCCGGAGGGGTAGGTTAAGGTCGATGAGTGCTGTTGTTTTATCTACAGCATACTTGAAGTTACAACAGCGTTTGCAGCGCTCGTTCAACCAATCAGATTGCTTATCTATGTTTATGGGGATTCACTTGCATACCGCCTACCCGCAACTTCAAGTGGTTTGGGTATAGTCACCTTAAACCTGCTATTTGACTTTCCGATCTTATCTTTTTCTGTTGTTTGACAAGAATTGTTATATTATAACAATTCTCACTTGTGATCTTTTGATTGAAAATTGGGGTATCAATCCCCATAGTTAGTGAACAGTGGGTAGGTCGAATGAAAATCAATTCAATATTGCAACAAGCAACAATTCAAGTGAGTGTAGATATGGCGGAAGTACGAGCCAGAGTAGATTTTAAAGTCGGTGTCAAAAGTAATATCGATGCGGAAATCCTCTCGTTTAGAGGACTAAAAACGGATAAAGAGCATGTTGCGGTTATTTTCAGAACAGCTGACGTTACCCAAGAAACGCCACTAGTCCGTATGCATTCTGAGTGTTTGACTGGCGATGTGTTCCATTCATCACGTTGTGATTGTGGTGAACAACTAGAAGAAACCATCAATAAAATGGGCGAAGCTGGCGGCATTATTCTTTATTTGCGTCAAGAAGGCCGGGGCATTGGCCTTTACAATAAAATTGATGCCTATCGCTTACAAAGTGAAGGTATGAATACATACGAAGCGAATAACCATTTGGGTTTCGGTGATGACCTTCGTGATTTCACTGAAGCTGCACAGATGTTAAAAGCACTTAATGTGACGAAAATTCGTTTAGTGACGAATAACCCGAAGAAAATTAAAGAACTCAAAGAACACGGCATAGAGATTGTTGAAGTTGTGAACACTGCTGCCCATATCAAATCTGGCAACGAGAGTTATCTTAAAGCGAAAGTGTCTCATGGTAAGCACCATTTAAAACTATAACTGAGCATTATGATTAAACGAAAAAAACCTCACATTATTGAGGTTTTTGTCGTTTATGCCTTGCAAAAAAAATGTAAATTTGTATTATCGGCAATCAAAGTGCAAATGATAATAATTAGCACTACCAATGATTAATTTTGCTCAACAAGGACGCTTTCATGAAAGTTAACACACTTCTGTCTCAATCTATTGCTGTCTCACTTGCTATGGCAAGTAGTGCATCTTTTGCAGCTGCCGTAACAAAAGAGCAGGTGGTTGAACATTATGCCAATATTGCCCATGCAGTTTTTGCCGATTCTCTTACGACAGCTCAATCATTAGAAAAATCTATTGATCAATTCCTCGCTGCGCCTTCTGCGGCAAAATTAGATGATGTCAAACAAGCATGGATTGTATCTCGCGTGCCTTACCAGCAGTCTGAAGTTTTTCGTTTTGGTAATTCTGTAGTTGATGACTGGGAAGGACAATTGAATGCTTGGCCGTTAGACGAAGGGTTAATCGATTACGTTGCAACCGACTATCAATATGAGTTGGGTAATGAAGGAGCGAGCGCAAACATTATCGCTAATCAAACCTTAAAAATTGGCGCTAACACAATTGACGTCTCGACCATCACACCAGAATTGATTGCTAGCTTAAACGAAGTCGGTGGTTCAGAGGCAAACGTAGCTTCAGGTTACCACGCAATTGAATTCTTGCTGTGGGGACAAGACTTAAATGGCACTAATGCAGGTGCGGGCGCTCGTGCTTATACAGATTTTGTTGTAGGTAATGAGTGTACTAATGACCACTGCGATCGTCGTGGTCAGTACCTAAAGGCAGCGGCTCAATTGTTGGTTCAAGATTTAGAATGGATGGAAAAACAGTGGTCAGCGGATGAAAAAGCCAACTACCGTCAGCAATTACTCAATGAATCATCAGACAATGGTTTGCGAAAAATGATGTTCGGTATGGGATCGCTGTCACTTGGTGAACTGGCGGGTGAGCGGATGAAAGTCGCGTTGGAAGCGAACTCGACAGAAGATGAGCATGACTGTTTTTCGGACAACACACATAACTCTCACTATTATAACGAGCAAGGTATTTATAACGTTTATACGGGTATTTACAAACGTCATGACGGTACGTTGTTAACGGGTGCAAGTATTAACGACCTTGTTGCTCAAAAAGACGCTCAAGCGGCCAAAGAGATTCAAAAGCAATTTGATAGCGCCCGAGCTGAAGTGGGCAAGCTAGTCACTTCGGCTGAGAAAAATGACCAACATTTTGACCAACTGATTGCAACTGATAACCCACAGGGTAACGCCGTTGTAAATGGCGCGATCATGGCGCTCGTGGCGCAAACTGCCTCCATTGAACGAGCCGCGTTAGTGATTGGTATCGATAACCTCAACCCTGATACAGCCGACCACGAATTTTAACAATAAATAGCAGCAAATAAGGGCTCAGATGAGCCCTTTTCCTCTTTTACACTGAAACGATAATTATTGAGAATGACGGAATGAAATTAGTTTTCACAGCCGCACTATTGAGTTTACTTGCATTGCCAGGCTTAGCCGACGAAGTGAAATCTGGTGGCGAGACCAGTACGACCAAAACTGGGCCGAATGCCTATTCATTACCAGCGGCGAATTTGCCAATGAGTAAGCGCCTTGATTTTAGCGTCGGTAACAGCTTTTTCCGTAATCCTTGGGTTCCTGCGCCTTCTTCTACCGATGCCAGAGATGGCCTAGGGCCGTTGTTTAACACCAATGGCTGCCAGAATTGCCATATTAAAGATGGACGAGGTCATCCTCCAGAGAAAAACGATACTCATGCGGTTTCAATGTTGGTGCGTTTGAGTATTCCTGCGGTCACGGAGCAACATAAAGCCATTTATGAAAAAGAAGGCGTGATCCCAGAGCCTATTTATGGCGGGCAGTTACAGGATTTTGCGCTTCCAGACCAAAAAGCAGAAGGAAAAATAGACATCAAGTACCAAGAATTTGCGGTAACTTTTGTCGATGGTACTCATGTGATGCTACGTAAGCCAAATTTAAAAATTACCGAGCTAGCGTATGGTGAGATGCACCCTGATACTCAGTTTTCTGCACGTGTTGCTCCACCAATGATTGGTTTGGGTTTATTGGAAAGTATTGCCGACGAGACGTTACTGGCAATGGCCGACCCTGATGACATCGATGGCGATGGTATTTCGGGCAAAGTAAACCGTGTATGGGATGTGGAAAAACAACGTTTCGCATTAGGGCGTTTTGGCTGGAAAGCGGGTCAACCAACGCTAATGCAGCAAAATGCTGCTGCGTTTAATGGCGATCTTGGGCTAACCAGTCGCTTATTTCCCAAAGAAAATTGCACCGACACACAGACACTGTGCCAATCATTACCCAACGGTGGAGATCCTGAGGTTAGTGATAATATTCTTGATTTTGTTGAATTCTATTCTCAACATTTAGCCGTTCCTGTGCGACGTAATGTGGATGATCCTCAGGTAAAAATGGGTCAGTCCCTGTTTAAGCAAGTTGGCTGTGAAAGCTGCCATCGAACGGACTTGAAAACAGCCAAAGTGGTCGATCGCCCCGCGTTGTCCAACCAAAAAATCGCGCCCTATAGCGACTTGCTACTACACGACATGGGGGAAGGGTTAGCAGATAACCGTCCAGAAGCTCTAGCAAATGGTCAAGAGTGGCGAACCCCACCTTTATGGGGAATTGGCTATACCCAAGAAGTAAGTGGCCATACTTATTTTCTGCATGATGGTCGTGCGCGTAACTTGATGGAAGCTATCTTATGGCATGGCGGCGAAGCACAAAGCGCGCAACAGCAAGTATTGAAACTCAATGTGGCTGAGCGTGAAGCGTTAATTGCCTTTTTGAACTCTTTGTAGGGGAAGCCATGAAAATTTCAATCGCATTTTCAGCGTTGAGCATGTTGCTGTTAACCGCTTGCCAATCTTCACAACTAGAAACCGTCAATGCTATGCAATCAACGCAACACATAAGTCAAGGCGTTTATCGAATTGAGTTTGCTGCCGCTCAGCATTTCGCGCAGCAAGCTGAGCAATTAGTGTTGGGATTTGAGCAGTATTGTCGGTCACCTAACACCGGTTTGGATGGAGTAAAGAACCAGTGGCAACAAACGACGCTAGCTTGGATGGCTCTTCAAGGGCAAGAGCGTGGCCCAGCAAAAGCGTTAGAACAGAGTTGGAATGTTCAATTTTGGCCAGATAAAAAAGATACCACTGGGCGGAAAATGAATGTCTTAGTTCACTCAGATATCTTATGGACAGAGCACGATATTGCTTCGCAAAGCGTTACCGTGCAAGGAATTGGTGCTATTGAATGGTTACTTTACGATGAATATTCACCTTTATTGAACGCCACCAACTCATCAGAAAATATCCATCAGGTTTGTGAGGCTGCACAAGCGATTAGCCAAAATTTAGCAACCAAAGCACAATTTATCGCCACGCAATGGAATGTTAATCCGTGGACAGCGTTAGATGCCATGGCGTGGGAAGCGGAATACATTGCTCTACTATCAAATCAACTCGATTACAGTATGAAAAAGCTCAGTCGTCCGTTAGCCAATATTGGACAACCGCGTCCTTATTTCGCTGAGTCATGGCGAGCAAAGGTGTCGATGAACAACCTGAAAGCCAATGTTGAAGCAATGCAGAGGTTATATTTAGCTGATGGAGGGTTGGATTTTTTACTGCGAGATAAAGGGTTGAATGACCTTGCTGACCGCGTGCAGAACCACTTTGCCTTGATGCTGTTAACTTGGCCAACCGAGCCAAGTTTGTTTGATTTATTACAAAATAAAGAAGGGTACCGAAAGGTGCTTTCTCAAGACAATAAGTTTGAGCAACTCAATTATTTGCTGCACGATGAAGTCGCAGTGGAATTAGGTATCACAATAGGATTTAACGCAACTGATGGTGACTGATCAAACAAGGCGAACCCTTTTAAAAGCGGCATTGTTTGGCGCTGCCGCACCTGTGTTACCTTTTGGATGTGCTACGATTCAACAAAATTCCCCCGCTTTAATTGGCTGCGCCATTCATAACAGGGCTCAATTTCAGGCGGTAGTAGCCGATTCCAAAGGGCAAGCGATTCGAACCTTGCCTTTACCTGCTCGTGGTCATGGTGTTGCGATTCACCGTCAATTACCACACGCTGTTGCATTTGCTCGCCGACCCGGTGAGTTTTTTATGGCGTTTAACTATCAAACTGGCGAAGTAATTAAATTGCAACCAGCTATGCGTACAAGGTTTTTTTATGGGCATGGGGTTTATTCCAATGATGGCGCGTGGTTGTATGCCACTGAGGGCGAAAGATCAACCAGTCGTGGCATTATCGGTGTGTATGATGTTCACCACCAATACCAAAAAGTCGCCGAGTTTAGCGGGTTTGGTATTGGTCCTCATGAAGTCATCATCATGCCCGATAACCGGTTAGCGATTGGGGTGGGGGGCGTTCATACTGATGGCCGAACCCCGCTTAATATAGAGAGTATGATGCCGAGTTTGACCTATCTTTCAGAACAAGGTCATATTGTTGAGCAGTGTACTTTGAGTGACCGACATCTGAGTATTCGTCACCTCGCGCATGACGGCGGACAAACCGTTCTATGTGGGCAACAATATCGGGGGCAAGTAGATGAATTCCCTTCGCTGCTAGCGATGCATACTCAAGGCGGTGAATTATTGCCTCTGCAAGCAGAACCAGAACAGTGGGCAAGGTTTAATCACTATATCGCTAGTATTGCCGCGACGGAACAATGGATTTTAGCGACTTCGCCCCGAGGTAACTGCTATGGGATTTGGTCAAAGGATAGCTTGGAGTTAGTCGAATTATCTGCTTTGCCAGATGCTTCTGGCATTGTTGTCAATAATGATCAATTCCAAATCAGTTCAGGGGCTGGGTTAGCAGTTAATTGCCGTTATCCCGAGCCTGAGATACGTGTTTATTGTAATGTTCTTTGGGACAACCACTGGTCTGCTGTGATCTAATTAACTGAATATTTAAATCACAACACTTCGCGCAAGACGCGTTCTTTTGCCATACTAAATTCAATGCAGGATGAGTTGGATGTTTCAGTATGATAAAAGGCACCGCATTGGCGTTATTATTAATAGTTAGCAGCTTTTCGCTTTCTGCTATGGAAAGGTTTGAGCAATTAGGTTGGATAAAACCGGGCAGCGAACTTGAATCATTGATTCAATATCCACATTTGTTAGAACGCGTCTATCAAGAGAATAACGATCAGTTAATTTGGTTTGATAATCAGGTCATTAATCAATTCGAATATCAACTTGATGTGATCCGACGTGCGGGCTTTAGCCCGCTGTTTATCCGTCAATTAAATCAAATGCAGGCTTATCGTGAGCGTAATTCGATGTTTGAATATGATCTGCTTGCGACCGATACTCTGCTTCTGTATCTGAGTTACGCAGAGCAGGCACCTAAAATTGGAATGGCATGGTTCTTTGAATCGAAGCTTAATCAACTATTAGCACCGCCCAGTCAAGATGCATTATTTGCTTTGCATGTGGCGGTTGAAGTGCAAGGTATCATTGATCTACTCAATCTCTATACGCCCAAAAACCCAACTTATGACCAATTGCTGCATGCTTATGATTTCCTGCTGAGTACGGAAAAGGCCGAGGTTTCTTTATACCAGCAGCGAGGGTTAAAAAAACTGGGTGATAAGTTATCACACCGATTCGCACTCATTGAGCGTTTGTCGCTGGTCAATATTGATGTGACCTCTGTCCGTGACAATGTCACTTGGTATGACAATGGTTTAGTTAAGCCAGTTAAAGAATTTCAGACCATGCATGGTTTGCAAGCTGACGGTATTATTGGCCCTGAAACGATAAAATGGCTTAATTTCTCTCTGTCTGATCGTCTATCGATGCTTGCCCTCAATGCTGAGCGGATGCGTCTGTGGCCAGAAGCGAATGACACACTGATCGTTGTCAATGTTCCTAGTTTTGATATGCGTTATTGGCATTTGGGCCAAGAAGTCTTCCAATCAAAGGTGGTGGTAGGGCGTTCTTCGCGTAAGACTCCTTTAATGATCACTAAACTGGACTCATTGATTTTGAATCCAACTTGGAACGTGCCCTATAAGATCATGGTTGAAGATATTTTGCCGATGGTCAAAAAGGACAGTAGTTATCTAGCTCGCCATAATATAGATATTGTCAGTAGTTGGCGTTCCGAGGAACTGATTGATCCAAATAGTATCAATTGGGCGACAGTTAACCCAGTAGCTTTCCCTTACCGTATGCGGCAGCAAGCGGGGCAAAGTAATGCTTTGGGTCTGTATAAATTCAATACACCGAATCGGCGTGCCATCTATTTGCATGACACACCGAGTAAGTCTTTGTTTAATAACCCTTCGAGGGCGTTCAGTTCTGGCTGCGTAAGGGTGCAAAATGCAGATAAGTTTGCATCGATGCTTTTGGAAACACAAGGTATCAGTGAAAAGCAGTTAGTGGATAAAGACGGGTTAACTAATGCGGCGATTCCACTTAAAAAACGTATTCCCGTCCATATTATCTATCAAACGGTGTGGTATGAAGGTGGTGAGCTACACTACCGTGATGACATTTACCATTATGATACTTTCAGTTACCGTAATGGCTGAGTAGACCATTAATTGCCACCGGGTTCTAACGTTTGAATAGTAGTGAGGAAATTTACCAAAAAATGACTTAGGCAGGTTTTCTTTTTTGTTCAATAACTAAGCAGTTTTTGTGTTAGGTTTGTTCGTTTCTAGCACAGTTTATGCATTTGATCTTCACAATAGAGTTCGGTAGTGTTCGAGCCCGTTGATAATAAAACCTATTGTGAAGGTAAATGTGGTGATGGTTTCTCGCCGAGATTTTATAAAATTAGCCGGTAGTGGATTAGTGATTACAGCTTGTGCACCGAAAATGGTATTGGCTTCTTATCCAGATGCTTCGCGTGTTTTGGCGATGAATAATTTACACACAGGTGAAACGCTTGAAACGTGTTACTTTAACGGCGTGAAATATGTCCATTCTGAACTGCAACGACTGAACCACATTTGCCGTGATTTCCGTCGTAACGAAGTTCACCCGATGGACAAGAATCTGTTTGATCAAATCTCCCAAATTCAAAACTTAATCGGAACGCAAACTGAAGTGCAGATCATTTCGGGTTATCGTTCTCCTGCAACCAATGAGATGCTGCGTGGCAACTCTTCTGGTGTGGCGAAGAAAAGTTATCATATGCTGGGTCAGGCTATCGATTTTCGTTTAGATGGTGTTCAACTTAGTCAAGTTCGTGAAGCGGCTATTGAGCTTGGAGCTGGTGGTGTTGGCTATTATCCAAGCAGTGACTTTGTTCATATCGACACAGGCCCCGTGCGTCACTGGTCGTGAAGGCTTGTCAGTGACTTGTCAAATTACAATCTCAATGTCATAGTTCGAGCAATTTCGGATTCGAATAAGGTTTTCCTATGTCATTAAAGTATCAAGTGGTTCCTGTCACGTCATTTTCTCAAAACTGCTCCATTGTTTGGTGTGATGAAACGATGGAAGGTGTAGTGGTTGATCCCGGTGGTGATGTAAAACAGCTCGCGATGTTAATTAAAGAACTGGGCGTGAAAGTGGTGAACTTGGTATTGACGCATGGTCATTTAGATCATGTTGGTGGTACCGAACCACTGGCGGCAGAGTTAGGCGGCATTGAAATTATTGGCCCGCATAAAGCTGATAATTTTTGGTTGCAAGGACTAGAAGGGCAAAGCCAGATGTTTGGTTTTCCTTTGACTGAGGCGTTTGAGCCCCACCAATGGTTAGCTGATGGCGATGAAGTTAAATTTGGTCACCAAGTTCTGCAAGTATTACATACACCAGGCCATACTCCTGGCCATGTGGTTTTGTTTAGCCAAGAAGCTAAGTTAGCTTTTGTCGGCGATGTGCTATTTAACGGCAGTATTGGCCGTACTGATTTTCCACAAGGTGATTTTAATACCCTTATCGACTCTATTAAGACGAAATTATGGCCTTTAGGCAATGATGTCACTTTTGTGCCTGGTCACGGTCCACACTCGACATTCGGCCGAGAGCGAGCAAGTAATCCGTTTGTCGCTGATGAGATGCCTTTATATTAACGTGGCTAGCTATCACATGGCCTAATTGTTTTGACGTCTACTCTGGCTCGGCTGCTGCAAGGTAACGCCGAGCTAATCCCACAAAGCTTTCTGCATCTCGCTCAAGATCTTATACTGAAATAAAAATATCATAATCAAAATATTGTCGCTGATAACGCATGCGATTAGCGAGCATAGCCAATAATCCTTGATAACTTTTACCACCACTTGCGGTAAATATGGCTGAATCAAGTACCATCTCTTCAAAGCGAGTTTCCTGTCCTTTTTGCTTTGCACCTAAGTAGAGTAGGGACCTTTGACTGAGTAAAATCTCGCTCGCAATCCTTGGGCAAATACTATCGAGGTAGGGCTCATAATCTTTTAACTTAATACCTATCCACGGTAGTGACTGATGCCAACCTTGGTTGTCATAGCTACAAATTCCAATATGCTGAACATTGTGCCATTTTACTACCCAGCCACCTTTAAATAAGTGTTGTTGAAAATGTGTAGGAGTAAGGGTGTAGCTCACTTTTCCTTTTAAAATCAAAAAATAAACCATAGCAACAAGGCTGATTAGCAATATGATGAATAATAGAGCGTGTGTCAGACTGGGAGCGTATACCAACAAGAAAATGGCAATAATAACGCAGATATAGTTACACCATTTGACGTAGGGTGATTGCAGGTGAAACTGAGTGTTGGTGAGATGAAGCGTTTGCATGTATTTGCTGATGACCTCGTAATGTTTGTCGATTTATCTACCTTTTTACGTGTTTGTTGCGGTAGCGATCTTAACTAAACTCCTGTTGTCTCTAATTGTTTAAATAGTAGTCACTTGTCGGTTTATGGCGCGTTTTTGCTGTTCAATCTGTGCAATACCCTACAAATCACAGCAGAATTTTGGTATAAAACGCGCTTCAAATTTTGACCACTGCGATGAATGCAGTGAAATGGAGAAATACTCGATGAGACTTGCTCATAAGCGTAACGTGCAGGCAAAGCTGCAAAAACGCATTAAAGCGACTGTTGCAAAACTAGCAGCGCCTAAAACAGCAAAGCCTGTAACCGCCCAACCAATTGTTCAAACTGCGGCTAAGCCAGCGGCAAAGAAAGCAGTTGATGTAGCGTTAACTCCAAAGCAGCAACAAGTGCTAGACATCGTAGCTAGCAATGCTGAAGGCATTAATCCTAAGTCTATCGGCCTTGTGGCAGGCCAAGAGGATACAAAAGCAGCTTCTTGGGCAACCGGTGCATTAAAGAAACTGCTTGAAGAAAACCTAGTCGCTAAAGAGCAACTGGCAGGTAACAAAGTTATCTACAAAGCGATTTAAATTTCTTTTCGCTCTGATTTGGTTTGGCCTCGGTTTTCCGAGGCTTTTTCGTTTATCAATCATCTCCTTACTCTCTTATACCTCTATTTGATCACAATTTTGAAAACAAAACGTTAGTTTTGTTATTAATAATTACGTACGTGCTTTCCTCATGAGTTTTCAGTAAACAAAATTTCATCCAATTTAAAAACAATACGTTAAATAATTAGTATCTATACGGCTACGTATTTATACGTAATGCTTTGGTTGTAGGTAAACGTATATTTTCTTATGGCATGCGTGCATGCGCCTATTTTTTTTGCTTAAAAGTTAACGCAAGGTTATCGGGTAACAAAGTGCTTCAGTGTACTAAAAACAATAACCAAGGACGTGACAATGAGCCTCATTAACCAATCTGTAAAACGTGTAATCAAAACGACAATGGTCGTTGTGACAGCATGTATGGCGGTGTTATCCACCAGCACACTCGCTGACGAAAAAATCTACCGTCTAAAACTTGCTGAAACGTGGGGGCCAAATTTCCCAATTTTCGGTGATGCGACAAAAAACATGGCTGCGATGGCAGAAAAAATGTCAAACGGTCGCTTACAAATTCGTATCGACTCTGCCAATAAACATAAAGCGCCGCTAGGCGTATTTGATATGGTGAAATCGGGTCAGTACGACATGGGGCATTCAGGCTCTTACTACTGGAAAGGCAAAGTACCTAACACTCTTTACTTTACTTCTATGCCTTTTGGCATGGTCCCTGCTGAACAGTATGCATGGTTCTACCATGGTGGTGGCATGGAGCTCATGGAGCAAGTCTATTCACCACATAACCTGCTTTCATTCCCTGGTGGTAATACCGATGTGCAAATGGGAGGGTGGTTTCAAAAAGAGATCAATAGCGTGGAAGACCTACAAGGTTTGAAAATGCGTATCCCTGGTTTTGCTGGAGAAATAATGGCTGAGCTAGGTGCGAAACCAACCAATATTGCACCGGGTGAATTGTATACATCATTAGAACGTCGAACGATTGATGCTTTGGAATGGGTTGGTCCATCATTAGACTTGCGCATGGGTTTCCACAAAATTGCACCTTATTACTATACCGGTTGGCATGAGCCAGGATCAGAATTGCAGTTTCTTGTGAACAAGAAAGTGTGGGAAAAACTCCCCGACGACCTGCGCGAGATTTTGCGTGTTGCTATGCGCACCGCAGCGTACGACATGTATGTGCAAGCTGTTCATGAAAATGGTAAGAACTGGGTTTCTATTAAGAGCGAATACCCAGATGTTCAGGTCAAAAATTTCCCACCAGCAGTATTGAAAGCGATGAAAGAAGCAAACGATCGTTTACTTGCTAAACATGCTGCTGAAGATGAGCTCGCTAAGAAAATCCAACAATCTCAAGCTTCGTATTTAAAACAATCACGAGCGTGGACGGATATTTCACTCAATGCTTATTTGAATGACCAAGCTCAACAATAAAAATTTAGCCGCTAGGTTTTAGTAACTTGGCGGCTGAGAAGCCTAAGAAAACCTAAAATAAATAAGCTCCGCTAGCCTGATGGTTAAGCGGAGCACATCAAATCCACGGAGTCAGGAATGAGAAGTCTGATTTATATCGAAAGACTGTTTAACCGAGTGGGTGATTTCCTCGGTTGGTTGTCGAGTGTGTTGTTCCTACTGTTGTTGACCAATATTGTATATGACGTTGTGATGCGTTATGCGTTTAACGATGTGTCAATTGCCTTCCAAGAAATGGAATGGCATCTATTTTCCGCTGTATTCTTACTTGGCGTACCTTATGCGATCAAAGCGGGTGGCCATGTTCGGGTTGATATTTTTTACGAGCGACTTTCTCATAAAGCTCAGGCTGTTATCGATTTATTAGGAACCTTGTTATTTCTTTTCCCATTCTGTTTATTGGTGGCTTGGTTTGGTATCGATTTTGCCAAAGAGAGCTATCAACTTGGGGAAACATCTGGTGACCCAGGTGGCTTGCCGTATCGCTGGGTGATCAAAGCAATGATACCACTCTCATTTTTTTTCATGGCAGTCAGCGGCGTTGGCTTAATGCTGCATTCTCTCAATAAAATCTTTAATCCACGTTTGATGCATCTCAGCGCAAACGATTCTAAATAAAAGGAATAGTATATGATTGGAATCGTAATGTTTTTTGTGGCGCTCTTTGCACTATTGCTCGGCTTTCCTGTTGCTTTTACTTTTGGAGGAATCGCTCTTATTTTTGGAGTGTGGGCCGAAGGGATAGAGATGTTTGCGTTTATGCCATATCGCATTCAATCAATCATGGAAAACACGGTATTAATGGCGGTACCTCTGTTTGTTTTTATGGGGTTAGTATTACAAAAGACCAAATTAGCTGAACAATTACTCGAGTCAATGGGGCGACTATTTGGCGGGGTTCGTGGAGGGCTTGCTATTTCAACTGTTTTGGTTGGAGCGCTATTGGCGGCTTCCACCGGGGTAGTTGGAGCTTCAGTGGTGGCAATGGGCTTAATCTCGTTGCCGGTGATGCTCAAATACAATTACGACAAAGGTTTGGCTTGTGGCACGATCTGCGCGTCTGGCACACTTGGTCAAATTATTCCACCTTCGATAGTTTTGATCTTACTAGGTGATGTGCTTGGTGTTCCTGTTGGGGATTTATTTCAAGCGGCATTGTGGCCGGGTTTTGTATTAGTAGCGGCGTACGTTATCTATATTTTGATTTACGCAAAACTGCACCCAGAAGCTGCTCAGGCAATGGAGCGAGATGATAGTATCAGCCGCCGGCAGGAAGTATTGAAAGCACTAAAATCCGTTGTTCCACCTTTGGCTTTGATTGTCGTGGTGTTAGGTTCTATTTTCGCGGGCGTTGCAACGCCAACAGAATCTGCAGCACTTGGTGGCGCAGGCTCGATTGTGTTAGCACTACTGTATGGTCAATTTAGCTGGAGTATGGTGTACCAAGCAGCAAGAGAAACGGTAAAAGTTACAGCGATGGTTTTTGCTATTTTGCTTGGTGCGACGGCATTTTCGATGGCGTTTACCTATACCGGTGGTGATTTGCTGGTTGAAGAGTGGATGTTGGCGCTTCCTGGTGAGAAATGGGGCTTTCTGATTGCGACTATGGTTGTGGTGCTGATACTTGGTTTCTTTATCGATTTCGTCGAAATTTGTTTTATTATCGTGCCAATCCTTGCCCCCGTTGCTGAGTTAATGGGTATTGATATGACGTGGTTTGCTATTTTAATTGCGATGAATTTGCAGACCTCTTTTTTAACTCCACCCTTTGGTTTCAGCTTGTTTTATCTTAAAGGTGTAGCACCTAAAGGGGTGACGACAGCAGATATTTATCGTGGGGTTACGCCTTTCATTTGTATTCAAATTTTTGTATTGATTACACTTTTAGTTTTCCCTAGTTTCTATGGAATGTGATCAGATTCGAGGTTGTGAAGACTAAGTTTCGTAGTTGTAGCACAAATTGTTAAAGTACTAACAGCTTACTGGGTGTTCAGTAAGCTGTTTTTGTATGAGGAAAGGGAATGCCTCTGAAGGTCAAACTGATATTGCTGACTCTGCTGCCATTGCTCATTGTGACAGCCAGTACTGGTTGGATCTCTATCCATCAAGCGAAAAATTTGGGTCAAAGTGAAGTCGATATATTCCGCGCGAGTCTCATTCAAGCCCGAGAAACCGCATTGCAAGATAGTGTTGATTTAGCAATGGATGCCATTCGACACGTTTATACGGATGATTCTCTAGCTATAGAAGATGCTCAGCAGCAAGTTAAAGCAATTCTCACCCAGCTTAGGTATGGGGCTGATGGCTATTTTTTTGCTTATGACAGTGAGGGAACGAACCTCGTCCACCCGATCCTTCCTGAATTGGTTGGGCAAAATTTGCTGCATATCCAAGACGAAGAAGGTGATTTTCTGATTGAGGCTTTGCTTTTTCAAGCCGAGTCTGGTGGCGGATTTCATCAGTATTTTTGGCAGAAACCATCAACAGGTGAAACGGTACCTAAACTCAGTTATGCCGCGTGGCTTGATAAGTGGGGGTGGATGATTGGTACAGGGCTGTATATCGAAGATATTAGCTCAGAAGTTGCATCAATGCAGACGGCGATTAACAATAACATCGAAACGACTTTCTTTTCTGTCGTAGTCATTTTGGCTGTGACTGTCGCCGTTATCATAGTGTTAACGTTGGCGATTAACTTACATGAACATCGTCTGGCTGACAGGAATCTCAAAGAGTTGGCGCATAAAACCGTTATGTTTCAAGAGGATGAGAAGAAGCACTTAGCTCGGGAGTTACATGATGGTATTAACCAATTGCTGGTTTCGAGCAAGTGCCATTTAGAGCTGCTCGCGCATAAGTTGAATGATGATCTGCTGGCTACACATATCGACAAATCTCAGCAGTCGCTGATGATGGCAATTCATGAGGTTAGGCGAATCTCTCACAACCTACGTCCGAGTGCGCTAGATGATATCGGTTTACAAGCAGCACTGACCACGCTATTAGACGATTATAAATCTCATTCAACCATCAAAATTGACACATTATTTGACACTCAGCCAGGGAAATTGAAATCTGAAGTGGCGACAACCCTGTATAGGGTTGTACAAGAGTCTTTGAACAACATTGAAAAGCATGCTCATGCTCAGCAAGTGACGGTGATTCTTCAGCAGATGGGTAATTTTTTGCAATTACTAATACGAGACGACGGCGTAGGTTTTAATCTCAATGATACTCAGGTTAGACGCGGTATAGGCTTACGCAATATGCGAGAACGAGTAGAGTTTATTGGCGGTGAGTTTGAACTAAGTAGTGAGACTGGTTTTGGTACGGAGATTACCGTGTTATTACAATTGGATGGATTAGTGTATGGAAAAACCGATTAGAGTGGTGATTGTTGATGACCACCAAGTCGTTCTAGAAGGTTTCATGGCGCGTTTAGAGTTAGAGCCGGATATCGAGGTCATTGCAACAGCCAGTAATGGCATTGAAGCTATTGAGGTGGTGAAAGCCACTATGCCTGATGTAATACTCATGGACGTCAGTATGCCTATCATGAACGGTATTGATGCGACTCATCTTATTAAAGAAGAGGTCCCAACCGCCAAGGTACTTATGCTAACGATGCATGACAACCGTGAATACATCATGAAAGTAATGCAAGCTGGTGCGGTTGGGTACATGCTTAAAGAAATATCGGCTCAGAAAATGGTGCAAGCAATTAAAACGGTTAATCAAGGCTCGACCTATTTTTGCGAATCGGTTACTCAAACACTATTTACTCAACCAGTGATACCCGCTGAACAAAAACCAAATCCGCTAAGTCGTAGAGAGGAGGCTGTATTAAAATTGGTTGCACAAGGTTGTAGTAGCAAGAGAGTAGCGTCGCTCTTGAATATCAGCTACCGGACCGTTGAAACTCACCGACAGAATATCAAACATAAATTGGACATTCACTCAACCGCTGAGCTAGCAAAATACGCAGTGCAAAAAGGGATATTAGAATAACCGCCCCAACAGGTGGCGCTGGGCGGTTGCTATTCTTCTTTGGTGATACTACCTATTTCAAGCATTGGTGCAACGTCGATGTTTTCGGCATTCATCATCGAAGATAAACGTTGCACAGATGAAAGCAGCAGGCTCTGTTCCCATTCTGCAAGCTGTCTAAATTGATCAACAAAGCTTTCTTGTAATGGCTGTGGTGCTTTTGCTAGCAATGCTTTTCCGGCTTCAGTGAGATGAGCATGCACTTTACGTTTATCAGTATTGCTGCGAATTCTTTGCACGTAACCGTTACGCTCAAGTCTATCCAAGATGGTGGTCGCTGTTGCTTGGCTCATGTTGGTGTGATTAGACAAGGTTCTAATGGTCACTTCACCGAGCTCTTCAATTGAGCGCATCAAAATGAGCTGAGGACCTGTCAGTCCAGCATCTTTACTTAGTTTTTTCGAATGCAGATCGATTGCACGGATGATCTGTCGGATTGAGACTAAAACTTCTTCGTGTTTTTCCAAAATCACTACCCAAAAATGAATGTTATTAATAAGTCGCGACGATACCGCAGTTCCCCATGCTTTAAAAGTACTGTGAGCAAGGTTTATTACGCAAAATAGAATCTAAAAATCAATTGTGATGTAAAATTATTAGTGCTCAAAGTATTTTTGTAGTGCGTAAGCTAGGTGTTAGTGCGATTTTTGTCCGTCCAGTCTGGTTTTTTAGTTGATTTTGTTTAAGTAATGGCCATTGTGTGGATTTTGTCGATGAGGGTGGTAGGATGGGCAATAAAATTAAAAATGAAATTGCTATGTGCACGAAGTTATTTCTAATTTTTAAAATGGAAATTGTTTCGTTCTCATGGTTATTGAGTTCCACTGAAAATCATTTTTTAGAGAGGGAAAATGACAAAAGGTATTGATAAATACAGTATCGATAGTACTGACTATACGGTCGGACAAGATAATGTTCAAAAATGGGGTTTTGATGTACATAACCCTGTTTTTGGGTGGAGTGCTGGCTTAATTGCATTGTTTTTAATTGCAACACTGTTGGTTGAGCCGGAAACGGCTAAGGCAGCGCTTGATGGTGTTAAGTGGCAAATTATCGGCACATTCGATTGGTTGTTTATCTGGTCGGGCAACATTTTTGTCGTGTTTTGCTTAGCTTTGATCGTCTCACCATTTGGTAAAATCCGTTTGGGCGGTCAAGATGCTGCGGCTGATTATTCATTTATTTCATGGCTTTCAATGCTGTTTGCTGCGGGAATGGGTATTGGCCTTATGTTTTGGAGTGTTGCAGAACCGGCGGCTTATTTTACCGGGTGGTACGAAACGCCATTGGGTGTTGAGGCAAATACACCAGAAGCGGCAAAGTTGGCCTTGGGTGCTACCATGTATCACTGGGGGCTTCATCCATGGGCCATTTATGGCGTGGTGGCGTTATCATTAGCTTTCTTTGCTTACAATAAAGGCTTGCCTCTATCCATTCGTTCTATTTTCTATCCTTTGCTTGGTGATCGCGCTTGGGGTTGGGCTGGGCACGTAATAGATATTCTTGCGGTACTTGCAACCTTGTTTGGTCTAGCGACATCGCTTGGTCTTGGTGCGCAACAAGCGGCTAGTGGTATTCACCATGTGTTTGGTATTGATGCAGGCATGGGGCTACAAATTACCGTTATCACCGTTGTTACCTTGTTAGCTGTTGTGTCTGTTGTGCGGGGTATTGATGGTGGTGTGAAAGTCATCAGTAACATCAATATGATCATCGCGTTTTTGCTACTGCTATTGGTGGCGCTGATTGGCTACGCGGTCACCTTTGCTTCAATTCCGACAACCCTCATGGCGTATATTGAAAATATAATCCCATTAAGTAACCCTCATGGGCGTACTGATGAAGCATGGTTCCAAGGTTGGACTGTCTTTTACTGGGCTTGGTGGATTTCATGGTCACCATTTGTCGGAATGTTTATTGCGCGTGTTTCAAAAGGTCGTACTATCCGTGAATTCATGACAGCGGTATTGTTGGTACCAACAGCGGTAACGTTAATTTGGATGTCAGTATTTGGTGGTCTGGCAATTGATCAAATTATTAATAATGTTGGTGAATTGGGTGCAAACGGTTTAACTGAAGTGCCGCTAGCAATGTTCCAAATGTTTGATGCACTACCGTATGGCAATGCGTTATCGATCATTGCTGTTGTATTAGTCTTGGTGTTCTTTATTACCTCATCCGACTCTGGTTCTTTGGTTATCGATAGTATTACTGCTGGCGGTAAGATAGACGCACCAGTATTACAGCGCATTTTCTGGGCTCTGATGGAAGGTGCGATTGCGGTCGCACTACTTTGGATTGGTGGTTCGAATGCCATTCAAGCCCTGCAAGCTGCGGCCATATCGACGGCATTACCATTCACCATTGTGCTGCTGTTAATGTGTGTTAGTTTGATTTTAGGTATGCGGACTGAAAAAATTAAATAGCATTAATAAATGACAAAAAGGGCGACGTTATGTCGCCCTTTTTGTTGCTGAAAAATTGACGCTTGTCACTGGATTGTCTTTTTGAAAATATTAATAAAAGCAATTGGTTATCTTGATATAAAAAACTATATTTAGTTCGTGCATGTACTGAGGAAAGTGGTTAATATTTGGCACCTTTTCTGTTCCCAAAATTTTGAAAATTCATGAAATTGACCCTTAAGCAAAAGCTGATAGGTGCCAGTCTTTCTGCCGTCGTCGTTATGGCGAGCGCATTGACTTGGCTATCTGCAGACCAACTATTTGAACAAACTAGAAATGGCGTATATTCACGTGCAGCAAGCCTTTCAGCCGCTGCGGCGAAAGGTATTTCTGACTGGATCGTCGTTCGCAAGGATATCTCATCAGCCTTTAACGATTACACCTCGCAAGACGACGTTGTTCCGTTTTTACAACAAGCGCGTAAAGCAGGTGGTTTTGATGACATCTTCTTTGGCACCCCAAAAGGTGACATGTACCGCTCTCATCCTGAGCGCAATCGTGCTGACTATGATCCTCGCCAGCGACCTTGGTATAAAGATGCCTCTTCGGCTGGCAAACAAATTATTACCACTGCATACCAAGACGCTATCACCAATGCGTTATTGGTGACTATTGCTGAACCTGTACGTATAAATGGTCAGTTCGCCGGTGTTGTTGGCGCTGATGTCCTGATTGACCAACTGATTAATGATGTGATCAGTTTGGATGCAGGCAAAAATGCTTATGCGATGTTAATCGATGCTCAGAACGGGACATTCCTCGCTCATCCCGATAAAAACTATTTGCTGAAGCCTGTCTCATCACTTTCCAAAACATTACAGATGAACATGATTGAGCAAGCCATGTCATCCGCAACAATTGAAGAGATCACAATTAAAGGTCAGGACAAGCTGTTTTATTTTGCGAAAGTCCCACAAACAGATTGGATTTTTGCCATTGAAATGGATCGTGCAACCGAAGAAGCCGCTCATACCTCTTTGCTTCAAGGTCTGATTATTACCGCGTTCATGATTACCATTGTTGTCATTGTTCTTGTGTCATGGTTAGTGAGTTTCCTATTCCGAGACCTAGGCCGTGTATCAAAAGCATTGGAAGAAATAGCTTCTGGTGAAGGTGATTTGACTCAGCGTCTTGAACCTCGAAGTGATGATGAAGTAGGGCAATTGGCCCATAACTTCAATACCTTTGTTGGTAATATGCATACTATGGTGTCAACGCTAAGTCTAGTTTCTGCTGCATTGTCAGAACAGTCAAAGCAGACCGCTTCACAAGCAGAAGAGCGTAGTTCACGCATTCGCTTGCAACAAGACGAAATTAATATGGTGGCGACTGCCATCAATGAAATGGCCGCAGCCACTCAAGAAATTGCCGGTAATGCTGACCATACTGCACAGAATGCGGGAGAAGCCGTAACTGCCTGTGTGCACGGTTCTGACCAAGTGTCTCAAACACAAGGTTCAATTCAGAACCTAGCGCAAGAGGTACAAGTGGCTACCGATGTGATTCAAGAACTTGAAGCACATGGTAAGCACATTAATACCATCTTGGCGACGATTCAGAATATTGCAGAGCAAACTAACCTACTCGCCTTGAATGCAGCGATTGAAGCAGCTCGTGCAGGTGAACAGGGACGTGGCTTTGCAGTCGTTGCCGACGAAGTGCGCGTACTTAGTCAACGTACTCATGCATCGACAAAAGAAATCCAGCAAATGATTGAAACCCTACAATCAACCACGGGTAAAGCTGTTGGTATTATGGATGACAGCCGTATGCTTGCAGGTACCAGTGTCGATGATGCCAATGCGGCTTCGGCAAGCTTAACGCAGATCCATGAGTCAGTTGAACGTATTAGTGATATGGCGACACAGATTGCCTCGGCAGCAGAAGAGCAAGCGTCTGTAACTTCTGAGATCACACGTAACACTGAAGGGATTCGTGATGTCTCTAATGACTTAGCTCTAGAAGCGCATAGCGCGGCAGAGCAAGCGGCTCAGTTGTCAGAATTATCTCATGAGTTAGAAAATGAGATCCGCCGCTTTAAGTTATAGTATTTAAATTGACGGGCATTATAACCTATTGATTAAAATATAAAAAAGGAACTTTCGGGTTCCTTTTTTTAGTTTATTATTGATTGCGATTGTTATTATAACCAAAATTCTTTTATGCTTTGCTTAGCACTAAAATGGTGCGCGATTTGGGCCTGAAATAATTCAGCGGTTGCAATCGCATCTGTTAGGGCATGATGCGGGGTATAAGCTGGTAAACCATATCTGATCCGTGATTGGCCTAAACGGACTGATTGTGGTGATTTACCTTTCAATTTATTCATCAGCCCTCCGTATAACCGCTTCTGAATATCTGTTTCAAGTTGCAATGTGTCAATCACAGGGAACTCAATCCCTTCCTGAATTCGTATCTTTAACGCCTGATCGAGAAAACGACGTTCAATGTGACGGTAGTGAACCACCACAATACGCCCAGTTAGCGCATTAAGAACGGGTTCAATGACCTCTGAAAGATCCGGAGCATCTAAAATATCATTATGAGTGATTCCATGAATAACAACGGAATTCTCTTTTAATATTTGGCGAGGTCTAACAATCCAATGCTGGGCACGATTAATGAATATTCGATTCAGTGTAAAAGGCACGACTCCGATAGTGATAATGTCATCAGTGCTCGCATTTAACCCTGTGGTTTCAAAATCAAGGGCAACAAACTCGATTTCATCTAAAGGGGTATCACCAATGACTAACGCCTTCGAGTAAAATGCTTTCAGTAGAGGGTGCTTCGCCAAATCATGCTTATTGGCATATTTATTGGTCCAGTCAATACTTGGTTTCTGAAACAGTTGTTTAATCATTGCGGTCACTTAAATTTATTACTGGCTTGATAACGGTACTTCAGAAAATTCTGTGCATTACTGAGTATTTGGAAAGCATCTTTTAAGTTACGTCTTTCAAAATCAGACAAATTCTCAGGTTCAATATTGTTATCGGGTTCAATCGCTTGTTCTACATCAACGGCTTGGTGACGGATTCGAACCATAGAGACAAACTCCATCGCATCTTTTAAATCTTGAGCTCGGCCTTTTGGTAAAATGCCAGCATCGATAATGTCATCTAAACGCTCAAAAGAATTGGTAGAACGAGAGCCTACGGCTAAAGCATGAACTCGGATAAGGTCAGCCAGCGGGGCTGTACCACGGCGCTTTAAGTTAATGGTGTTGTTGTGACGCCCATCTTTTTCCATGACAAAGTCTTTAAAAAATCCTAATGGGGGTGTTCGATTAAGCGCATTACGAGCTAAACAGGCAAGAAAACGGTTATTTTTTCTTGCTCGACGGACAATAAACCCATTGAGTTGTTCTGCCCACTTGGTTCGACCATATACACCACATAAATCAAAGAAAATTGACGCATTAAGTAAGGCTTTAGGGTTGGGGTCATCGATCCAATCGGCAAAGCACTCTTCCCATTGTGCACGGGTCATGCGCCACATTGGATTACTGGCCATAATGTCACCAGTGCAATAACTGTAACCACATTGGTCTAAGCTATCGCAGACAAACTTAGCCAGTGCTTCGAAGTATGCGCCATGCTTTTTCTCATCATAACTATCATCTAAGATCATTGCATTATCTTGATCGGTGACGATTAATTGTTCATCGCGTCCCATTGAACCTAAAGCGAGGAAGCAATAAGGAATAGGGGGCGATCCTATGTTCTCTTCGGCTAATTCGATAATACGCTGCTTAAAGCTACGTCCTATGACCGACATGGCTGTTCCTACCATGTGAGAATTCGCATCCTCATTTACTAATCGAACAAAACTGTCTTTGACTTGATTGGACAGCGCTGCTAGCTCTTCTACATTTTGTTGTTGGAATATTCGGCTGACGAGCAGCAGTGAGTTTTGTGATTCGTAGCGGACGATATCAGTCGCTTCAATAATTCCTATCGGTTTTTTTTCTTTTAAAATGGGTAAATGATGTACGTTATAGCGAAGCATGGTTAGCATGGCCTCGTAAACGTAGGCATTGTGATCCAGCGAAACGACTTCCACCGTCATTACGTCTGTGACCTGTTTACTTGGATCAACGCCAACCGCCAATACGCGTGTACATAAATCACGGTCAGTCAAAATACCGACTACAGGGCTCGCATCTTCTTCGTTGTCTTCAAAAATATCTGGGTCGATAACCAATAAAGAGGAGATATTTTCCTCAGCCATCTTGATCGCCGCGTTCTGTATCGTCTCCGTTTTATAAACGAATGGTGCTTCACGAGTCAGTAGGGTTTTCACTTTCGATGTGGTGAGATCATTTTGATCTGATTTGCTTGATATAGCCTGACGTAGGCGAGCATTATCTTCTACTTCGACAAAGTCGGCGAAGCTATCATGGTTATCATATAAGTCTTGAAAGATATTCTCAGGAATGCAGTAGACCAATGTATCTTCAATGGCAGTAACGGGAAAGCGAACTCGGTTATTGGTTAATAGCCCCATCTGTCCAAATAACCCACCTTCAGTCAAGCGATTGTAAAGCTCACCTTTACGACGGTAAACTTCAACGACGCCACTACGAATTAAGTACAAATCTTGAATGTGATCGCCAAAATGAATAATGGGAGTGCCTTGACGAAAGTAGGATATTTCGACGTGTTGTGTCACATCGACTAGGGTCTCTTCAGGAAGTTCATTGAAGGGGGGATATTGAGCAAGGAAGTTTTTTATTTCTATTAATTCGGCTTCCATCGTGGCTTCCTTTTAGCTTAAGGATTCAAAACGTCATGTTACATGAATTCACAAGCAATTGCAGGGCGAGGGGAGGCTCGTTATTTAAAGATGAAAGTTTCATCAATGATGTAAAGAAAAATAGCCGACATTGAGCCGGCTATTTCCTATTTTTATGGGTGGTTATAAAACAGCAGCGATGCCTTTACATAATGGCCCCATGTTAGATTTCGTCATGCCAGCAACGCTGATTCGACCAGAGCCGACAATATAAATAGCAAACTCATCTTTCAGGCGAGTTACTTGGTCTTTGCTTAGGCCAGAGAAAGAGAACATGCCATTTTGGCGTTCAATAAAACTAAAATCTGCCTCTACACCTTCAGCTTTCAACGTAGCAACAAATAGTTCACGCATTTCTTGAATACGGACACGCATTTCAGCGACTTCTTGTTCCCATTCTGTACGCAATTCCGCATTATTTAGAATGTGCGTTACCACTGCAGCACCATGCGCAGGTGGGTTTGAGTAAATAGAGCGGATAATGGCTTTAACTTGAGAAAAGGCAGTGGTCACGGTTTCTGTTGATGCTGCGACGATAGTGAATGCGCCCACACGCTCATTGTATAAGCCAAAGTTTTTAGAGAATGAACTCGCAACCAAGATCTCTTTGTTGTATTTGGCAAAAGTACGTAGGCCTTGTGCATCTTCTTCTACGCCTTTAGCAAAGCCTTGGTAAGCGAAGTCAAACAGCGGCAGTAGTCCTTTCTCTGCAACCAGTTTAGCTAATGCTTCCCACTCTTCAGCGGTTGGATCGATGCCTGTTGGGTTATGACAGCAGCCGTGTAGTAAGACGATATCTCCCGTTTGAGCTTGAGCAAGATCAGCCAGCATAGCAGCGAAATCTTTATCTTTTGCTTCAGCGTTGTAGTAAGAGTATTGCGCTGTTTCTAGACCCGCGGCATTAAACACCCCATGGTGGTTAGCCCATGTTGGATTACTGATCCAAATTTTCACATCACCCAGTTGACGTTTAATGAATTCGCCAGCCACACGCAATGCACCTGTACCACCTGGAGCTTGGGCTGTTTTTGCTAACTTTTGAGTGACAATGTCAGACTCAGCGCCAAAAAGCAGTTTTTGCACAGCAAGGCCGTATTCAGCCGTACCTTCAATTGTGAGGTAAGATTTTGTTTTCTCAGACTCAAGTAGTGCCGCTTCTGCTTTTTTTACTGTAGCAAGAATTGGGGTTTCACCAGCTTCATTTTTGTAGATCCCAACGCCAAGGTTAATTTTCTCTGCGCGAGGGTCTTTTTTGAACTCTTCAGTTAAGCCAAGAATAGGGTCAGCCGGGGCTGCGACAACTTTTTCAAACATAACGCTCATCCATGTAAAGTATAAGAAAGGGGTCTAAAAACGTAGAAATTAACGTATTTATACCTTTATGAAATATCTGTGACAACCGCGTAAAAGAGAAAAATTAAAAATAATTTGATTTGGCAATGAATCGTTAGAAAAAAGGCCATTTATTTAAAAGAAAACCCCAATCGGCTGGCGATTGAGGTCTAGAATTTTAGAAAATATTTGATCTGGCGCTGATGCTAGTCGTTATTTTTTCAGTTCTATTTCCGACTCTATGGCTTGTGTTTCAATGTCAGGGTGTTTTGCTAATTTGTCCGCAGCCCATTGATTGAAATGCTTTAAAATAGCAGAAACAGCGTGCGTCTGATTCACTTTTTCGCCTTCTTTCACTTCCAGCGCTTGTTTGGGATGAAGCCCGGTTGCATCCTCGGCAATATGCAGCCAATCAGGGTGCCAATAATAAGGCTGACCGGAGGGAGTTGTCCAACTATGTACACCGTTAGATTGACCTTTGTATTGCAAGTTTTCTGCTTCTATTTTTTTCATTATTTATCTCTCTAAGCGTTAATACTGACTTAATGAGGATTATAGCGTGAGCATCCTCAAGATATCACGAGTCAATGTAGCAGAGGTTATTGAAATTAATGTGATTTAAGTCTTATTAATGGTGAGATATGGCAAGGCAATTAAGTATGATGGCAAAATCTGAGAGCTAAGCCATTCAATATAATGATTTTTAAAAAGAAAGCTAAAGTAGTCTACCCATACTCATTAAATATTTGGTAGCTATACCGTTCCTATTTGAAGTTGCAGCGGTGTTGGTTACGTTCGATCACCCCAATCACATAGTTTATCTATGCTCATGGTGATGAACTCACTTGCCGCCTACCTGCAACTTCAAGTTGTTTGGGTATAGGTTCAGCAACAGTATGTCTATAGTATTAAATAATAAATTACACAAAAAAAAGCCTCCATGACAGGAGGCTTTCTAAATCGATAGTGTGAATAGTGTTTAGAAGTTTGCTGAACGTGGTGTGCGTGGGAATGGAATCACGTCACGAACGTTACCCATGCCTGTTACGTATGACACCAAACGCTCGAATCCTAAACCAAAGCCAGCATGTGGAACTGTGCCGTAGCGACGTAAATCACGGTACCAGTTCATGTGTTCAGGGTCGATACCCATCTCGATCATGCGAGCATCAAGCACATCCAAGCGTTCTTCACGTTGAGAACCACCAATAATTTCACCGATACCCGGCGCTAGAACATCCATCGCTGCTACTGTTTTACCATCTTCATTGAGACGCATGTAAAACGCTTTGATATCTTTTGGATAGTTCTTAACGATAACTGGTGCTTTGAAATGTTCTTCCGCAAGGAAGCGTTCGTGTTCTGAAGAAAGGTCGATACCCCATTCCACGTCAAATTCAAACTTACGGCCAGAATCGAGTAGGATTTGAATTGCATCTGTGTAATCAACTTGGGCGAAATCTGACTTCACGAATTGCTCAAGACGCGTAATCGCTTCTTTATCAATGCGTGATGCGAAGAATTCAAGGTCATCACGACGCTCTTCTAATACCGCTTTAAACACATATTTCAACATGTCTTCGGCTAATTTTGCTACATCGTTTAGATCTGCAAATGCCACTTCAGGTTCAACCATCCAAAACTCAGCCAGATGACGGCTTGTATTTGAGTTTTCAGCACGGAAAGTAGGGCCAAAAGTATAAACTTTGCTTAGTGCACAAGCGTAAGCTTCGGCGTTTAACTGGCCAGATACGGTTAGGAATGTCTCTTTACCAAAGAAATCTTCGTTGTAATCAACATTGCCTTTGTCATCTAGAGGAAGGTTTGCGTGATCTAATGTTGATACGCGGAACATTTCACCTGCACCTTCAGCATCGGATGCTGTAATCAGTGGTGCCGACATCCAGAAGTAACCTTGTTCATGATAGAAGCGGTGGATTGCTTGAGACAGACAGTTACGTACGCGAGCTACAGCGCCAATAACGTTAGTGCGTGGGCGTAGGTGTGCAACTTCACGGAGATATTCAATCGAGTGACGAGTTTTTGCCATTGGGTAAGTATCGGCATCTTCAACCCAACCAACGACTTTTACCTCAGTCGCTGCTAGCTCAAAATCTTGACCAGAAGCAGGGGACTCAACAATCTTGCCAGTTACTTCAACAGAGCAGCCAGTGGTTAGCTTTAATACTTCGTCTTCGTAATTATTAAGATTATTAGGGACCACGGCCTGAATCGGGTCGAAACAAGAGCCGTCATAAATGGCAAGAAAAGAGATTCCAGCTTTGGAATCACGACGTGAGCGAATCCAGCCACGGACAGTGACTTCACTGTCAACCGCTAGCTTACCGTTCAATACGTCTGTTACAGGCGCGTAAGTCATGTTAGGTATAGTCTCCATTGAGGTAAAAACTCAACCCAATATTCAAACGTGTTTTCACTTTAAGAAACGAACGAAAAACAAGCTAAACATTGGGTTGCTTATTACTTTTTTAATTCAATGGCACATATTACCTGTCAATTCGCTAGCATCAACCTTTATTGTCGATTAGACGAAGAATTCTTCGTTGAAAGGGTAAATTGATTCATTAATGTTTCTAAACGTTGTGAAAGCTGTTCTAAATCAACACTGATCTCGCGAGTTTGTGTGGCCGATTGAGAGGTATCGTCGGCATGGCGTGTGATAATTTCAATTTTGCCTTGTACGTCTTGGCTAACTTGTGTGGTTGTTCGAGTTTGTTCTTGAATCGAAGTGGCGTGAACCAGTACTTGTTCCATCTCTGCAACGACATTTGTCATAGTGGAAGAGAGTTCTTCGACTTCGGTTGAGCGTTTATGCGCTTGTGAGCAGACAGAATCAACCGATGAAAGGGAGGCGTCACTGTTATGTTTAAATTGTGCGATAATTTGCTCGATACTCCCTGTCGCTTCTGCAGTTCGAGAGGCGAGTTGACGTACTTCATCGGCAACGACCGCGAACCCACGCCCTTGCTCCCCAGCACGAGCAGCTTCAATGGCTGCATTGAGAGCCAGTAAATTGGTTTGTTCTGCGATGCCTTTAATGGTTTCGAGAATTGAGGAAACTTGTCCGGTTTGGCCGTTTAGTTCGGATATTTTGTGCCTAACAGATTCGATATCACCGACTAGACCTTTGATGTCTTCACTTGCCACATGAGCTTGTTGAGCACTTTGCTGCGCGACACTCGCAGTGTGTTTAATTAATGTTGATGCATCGATAGTTGCTTGTTCAACTTGTTGCTGTTGAGATTGCATTTCCTCAATGTTGATCTGTACATCAGAGGTTTCACGTTGTTGGTTATCTGCTGCTTGGTCGGTGACTTGTGCTACATCCGTCAATTTATTTGCAGACTCTGCGAGTGAATGGGAGGTGTCTTGCACTTTGACTAAGCTGTCGGAAACGGTATCCATCAGGGAATTAATTGATTGGGCAAGTTGACCGAGTTCATCGGTTCTATCGTCGCTTAAACGTTGAGACAAGTCTTTACTTTTACTCACGCTACACATGAATCGTGACGTTTTTTGGATAGGCCGTACAATTATTTTTCGGATCAAGGCGAGGGTAATGATAAAACCAACAAAAGCAATAGAGGCCATGATACCAACCGCGATAACGGTATGCTTGCTCATCATCTGGTTGACATGGCTTAAGTTATATTCAAGACGAATGGCACCTAACACAGTACCCTCTTCAGCCATATGGCAGGCAACACAATTGGTTCCCCGGTAATCGCTGCTTGACTTCATTGGTAGCGCAACGACTAATCCTTTACCCCAATCGGCGCTAATTGGTTCTATAATGGTTTCGCCGTTGAGTGCACGTCTATCAATATCATCAAGTGGTTTTTGATTTTCTTGTCCAGGTCCGTAGAGTTTGCTTACCGCGTCCGCACGTAATACTCGGACTTGTTCAATGCCGTCTTGCGCTAAGGCTTTTTGGCGCAAGGTTTCTTTTTGCGCCATAGTCCCTGTGATCATCATCATATTAAGGCTATCAAAATAGTTGCTGGCTTTATCATGCAGTTGTTCACTGAGCACTGAATTGAGCAGATCCCGTTGTTGGGTATATTGATAAGTTGTTGATACGGCCAATACAACCGCAAAAACAGAGATGAGGGTTAAGAGTAATTTAGACGTTATTGTTGAGTTCATGATAATTTTATAGTTATAAGTTAAAGGCAATGTAAATATAGCGTTAATTGCAACTACTGCAAAAGTAGTAGTTTAGGGAGTGTGACCTTAGATAAATTATGGTTTTGTATCTGCGATATTGCACTTGTCTTATCAAGCTTTTGACATTAAAGCCATTTTTCTGGCAGCTAACATGAAATAACCATTTTAAAGTTCAGTTTAACTGTATTGCTGGAGATTAATATTAAGGTGAACTTGTGTCATTAGGCCTTATTACTTAGTATTGCGTGTCTTTCTAAAGCCAGAGAATCAAGATGAAAACAGAATTATATAAAGAGTTTATGTTTGAAGCAGCTCATCATTTACCACATGTACCTGAAGGACATAAATGTGGTCGCTTGCACGGGCACTCTTTCTTAGTTCGTCTGTATGTAGAAGGGGAGGTAAACCCGCATACAGGATGGGTTGTTGACTTTGCGGAAATAAAAGCCGCATTTAAGCCTATTTATGATCGTTTGGATCACTATTACTTGAACGATATCGAAGGACTCGAGAATCCAACCAGCGAAGTGTTAGCACAATGGATTTGGCAACAATTGAAACCTGCACTCCCACTATTGAGTAAGGTAGAGATTAAAGAAACGTGTACTGCTGGTTGTATCTACAAAGGCTAATGTTTTAGTGGTAAAAAAGAAACCCAAGCAAGAATGCTTGGGTTTCTTTTTACATAGATAGAGTGTCTAGCACACGACTTTAATAGCCAAACCACCTTGTGAGGTTTCACGGTATTTAGCATTCATGTCTTTACCGGTTTCCAGCATCGTCTCGATAACTTTATCAAGTGAGACACGGGGGGCTGAAGAACGACGAAGCGCCATACGTGTTGAGTTAATAGACTTAACTGCAGCAATACCATTACGTTCAATACAAGGGACTTGCACTTGACCTGCAACAGGGTCACAGGTGAGGCCAAGGTTATGTTCCATTGCAATTTCTGCTGCCATACATACTTGCTCAGGGCTACCGCCCATCAGCTCAGCAAGACCTGCTGCTGCCATAGAACATGCCACACCCACTTCACCCTGACAGCCCACTTCCGCTCCAGAAATTGAAGCATTACGCTTGTATAGACCACCGATAGCGCCTGAAGCGGCGAAGTAACGGATGTAATCTTTCTCGGTAACAGTTTGAATGAATTTATCGTAATACGCTAAAACGGCAGGGATAATGCCACAAGCACCATTGGTTGGCGCTGTTACGACACGACCACCCGCTGCATTTTCTTCATTGACTGCAAATGCGTACATATTAACCCAGTCAACAACCGCCATTGGATCGTTGGTCGTTTTTTCTGACGTCATTAATTGTTGACGAAGCGCAGCGGCACGACGAGGAACGCGCAGAGGACCAGGCAAAATTCCTTCGGTATTCATACCACGATCCATACACTCGCGCATGGTTTTCCAAATGTTAGCAAAATAGGTGCGAACTTCTTCATCAGAGTGCAATGCTTTTTCATTCGCCATGACCAGAGTGCTGATGGAAAGACCACTGTCCTTACATTGGTTCATCAGTTCTTCAGCACTGGTAAACACATACGGAACTTTGATTGGGTTTTCTTTCTCTTTACCAAAATTCTCTTCATCAACGATGAAACCACCACCGATCGAGTAATAAGTTTTCGAGTAAGCCACTTCGTCATCAATCCACGCGTGGATCTGCATACCATTTTCATGCAAAGACAAGTTAGTTTTGTGGAAATTCATTCCACCATCTTTAGGAAATGATACGGTGTGGCAGTGCATGCCAACAGGAAGGCGCTCTGTTTCTTCAACACGAGCAATAAAGCTTGGAATTGTATCTATATCGACTTTCTCAGGGGTATTACCAGCAAGACCCATGATGATAGCAATATCCGTGTGGTGACCTTTCCCTGTCAGTGATAATGAACCATAAACGTCCACGGTGATTTTAGTGATGTCGCGCAATTTTCCCATTGAACGTAAATCATCAATAAATTCTTTACCCGCTTTCATTGGTCCCACTGTGTGTGAGCTTGAAGGACCAACACCGATTTTATAGATATCAAATACACTAATCATATCGATTACCTCAAAAGTAAGCCCCCCTATCAAAGAGGGAGGCTTCTTATTATTGTTATATTCTGTATTCAGTTATCAAAGTCATTGTCTTCAGTAGTCGAAGCCAATACACCAGATTAAAGAGCGCCGTAGATTACAGAACTAATCGCAGCAAGACCACAGATAGTTGTGAAAATCTGTACTGGTGCTGAAGTCTTGTACTTAGCCATTGCTGGAACTTTGTGCATAGCAAAGATAGGCAATAGGAATAAGATACCAGCGATCATTGGTGCACCCATGGTTTCGATCATGCCAAGGATACTTGGGTTAACAATGGCTACAACCCATGTTGTCAATACGATGAAAACCAGTGACATTTTCTCAATTTTGCTAACAGAGCTATTAGAGCGAGACTTAATCAGACCAACTAGACCTTCATGAGCACCTAGGAAGTGACCAAAGTAGCTTGATGTGATTGCCGCGAAAGCAACGAGAGGACCCATGTAAGAAATCATTGGAGACTCGTGGATGTTCGCTAAGTAAGAAAGAACAGATATGTTTTGTTCTTTTGCTAAAGCTAATTGCTCTGGTGATAGAGAAAGAACCACTGAGAACACGAAGAACATCACAAAGCCCATCAGCATCATTGCAGCACCACCAGTGATCATGTCAGTTTTTTTCACTGCATTGTCACCGTATTGCAGACGTTGTTCTTTAGAGAACTGACTGATAATTGGACTGTGGTTGAAAGAAAACACGATGATTGGAATTGCTAACCAAACAATAGTTGGCATTGCAGACCAGTCAGGTGCGACTTCGATCATTGAAGTGTTCCATTCTGGAATCAGGTAGAACGATAGTGCTAATAAAACCAATACCAATGGATAAACCATGGCTGATGTTGCTTTTAGCATCAACTCTTTACCAAATACTACGCCTGCAGTCATAGCAGCAATCAGCGCACCAGACAGAAGCCAACGAGGAATCGATTCCATGCCGACTTGGTTTACAAGGAAAGAATCCACAGTGTTGGTGATGCCCACACCATAGATAAGAACAATAGGGTAGATGGCGAAAAAGTAAGCGAAAGTGATAAGGTTTGCGCCAGTTTTACCAAAATGTTCTTCTACTGTATCTGTGATATCTGCATCAACACTTTTTGCAGAAAGGACGAAGCGTGCTAGACCTTTATGCGCAAACCAAGTCATTGGTGCAGCAATTAGGGCTAAGATAACTAATGGCCAAAAACCACCAGCACCAGCTTTAATTGGAAGGAAGAGTACACCAGCACCAACTGCTGTACCAAAGAGGGAAAGACACCAAGTGAAATCTTTGTAAGTCCACTTGCTAGACGATTGTGCGGCAGAAGTTGCCGTAGTTGTGTTATTCATTTTGTGTTACTCATTTTTGGGAACAGGAAATAAGTCGCGGGCATTTTGCATAATTTTCTCATAAGAAAAATAGATCTAAATCATGTAACGCTCGAGCTTATTGAATGATATATCAAAAACCAATTTTTGATCACGAAAATGGCGTGCTACATGTGAGGATTGTTAATGGAATGGATTAGTAAAAGTTATCGGAAATGATGTTTGATTAACATTTTTCACGCTAGAAGATTACTAGTATGCTAATCGGTAAAGACAATGTGATTGTTTGGGTAAACTAATGAGTGAGATTAAGTGGGTGAAATGATATGAGTTTGTAACGCTTGGATAATTTGCGCGGTCATACCCCATATGAAATGTTGTTGGTATGGGATGGCAAACACACGGTGTGCTTGGTTTTTCACTTGAAACAGTCCACTGTATAATTTTGTGCGATCGAATAAATAATTAGCTGGCACTTCAAACAACTCTTCGACCTCGTTATCGTCTAATTTGGCTTGATAATCTGGTTGGATAAACGCCACGACAGGTGTGACAGAAAATTTGCTGACGGTAACCAGTTCTGGCAAATGCCCCAAAATTTCGATCTGACTGGCTTTTATACCCGTTTCTTCTTCTGCTTCTCGTATCGCGGTTTGGTATAACGAGTGATCCCATTCTTCATATTTGCCTCCTGGGAAACTGATTTGGCCAGGATGATGTTTTAAATGAGCTGCGCGTTTTGTTAACACCACATATAACCCTGCTTCACGCTCAACAAAACCAACCAGTACGGATGCGCGTCGTAGAGATGATGAGGAGAGGTGAGCCACTCTTTGTAGTGATTCAGCATGGTATCCCACAGGTCGATTAAGTTGAAAGCTTTGAATGAAATCGATTTTAGTTAGCTTGAACACAATTTCTCCCTTGCAAGCGATAGTAGATGACATGCACCTAAGCATAGTTATTAACACTACAATTAATCATAGGATAAAAGAGTTAGCCTGTTGATAATTTAGAATATCTGTTATTTGAAATTACGTATTTTATAGCTCATGCTTTAATTAGATTAACCCAAGGATATCGCAATGAAAGGAATTATTTTTACTGAATTTATGGAATTAGTGGAAACGAAATTTGGCCTCGAAGTATTAGATGAAGTGCTGGAACGTTCTGATGATTCGGGGATATATACATCAGTGGGTAGCTATGATCACCGTGCGTTAGTCAAATTAATTATTGAGCTGAGTAAAATGACAGGTGTATCTGCAGAAGAGTTACAACGCGTCTTTGGCGAGTATGTTTTCAAAAATTTATATGCTTCACTTCCATCGAATGCAAGCTTGTTTCAATGTGATACTTGCTTTCAGTTCATTCGTCATGTTGAAGATTATATCCATATTGAGGTAAAAAAACTCTATCCTGAAGCAAAACCACCTAAATTTGAATTTATGAATGAAAGCCAAACAGAGCTGATTTTCGACTATAAAAGTGCTCGTTGTATGGCGCATGTGTGCTTAGGGCTAATTGAAGGGTGTGCAGATTACTTTAATCAAAGCGTTGTAATCGAAATGCAATCGCAAAATACTGATAGCAGTCATGTTCGTTTTACTGTGATGTTGAGTTGATGGCATTATGAGCACCGATGGCCCATTAGAACGTAAATTATTGAGAGAAATTGCTGCTCGCAAAGAAGCTGAAAAGCTGCTTGAGCAGAAAAGTTACGACTTGTATCAATTGAACCAACGGCTTGATTTGGCGCTTAAACAACTCGAGATTAAATCATTGCGTGATTTGCGGAAATTTGAATTTGAGGAGCAGATCGACGAAACCTTGATTTATTTTGGGCGAGCCTTCTTAAGTCGAACGTTGGATGACACGCTGCTAGCCATGTTCATCAAGCGACTTAGTGAAAGCTCAGTGATTGAATCGACCTATTTGCAATTTTCACATTCAATCTTACCTACTTTAAGTTGTCTTGAACTTGGCAACGATCAGTTAAAAACCATTGATTCTGAGCAGCACGACATTAGCTGGCAACAAGATAATCTTTATGTGCCAATTATTGTTGAGCGACAGTATGTCGGTCGATTAATTTTCGAAGTGAAATTCGACAGTGTGGAAAGAGACTTCATTATTAACCAAATGGCGTTAGTGGGTGAATTACTGTGCAGTGCAATCAGTCGGCAACTGATCATGACGCGCCATATAGAATCTCGTAAGCGTGCCGAAGAATCAGAAAAATCGACCAAAGAATTTGTAGCAATGATAAACCATGAATTGCGTACCCCACTTAATGGTTTACTAGGTAGTGCAGAGTTATTAGCCGATACACCATTGAACCGAGAGCAGTGTGATTACTTAGCCAATTTAAAGCATTCAGGCGATATGCTGCGGATCATTATCAATGACTTACTTGATTTTAGTAAAATGAATGCTGGTATGATGCAACTGATCCCAACGCAGTTTCATTGGAATGTTTTTGAGCAAGCGCTGGTGGGTATATTAATGCCTAAAGCGCAAGAAAAACGACTCTCTTTTGTAATCGAAAAGCAAAGTGATTTTCCACAGTGGTGGGTTGGTGATGTGGAAAGACTTAAACAGGTTCTGGTCAATTTAATTGGTAATGCAATCAAGTTTACCCACCAAGGTGAGGTACGATTAACGCTTAAATGGGTTAATAAGCAATTAAATATCATAGTCAGTGACACGGGAGTTGGTATTCCAAAGTCGGCTCATGCCAATTTATTTGATCCTTTTATGCAAGCAGATCGTTCAAGTAAACGTAATTTCGAAGGTACTGGGCTAGGACTTGCTATTTGCAAAAGCTTGGTTGAACTGATGGAAGGGGAACTTTGGTTCGAAAGTGAACAAGGTGAAGGAAGCCAGTTTTTTATTACATTACCTTTGCAAACCTGCAGTGGCCAAATGTTACTTGAGTCTGTGACGCAAGCGAGTGAGCATGCAATACCGCTAAGTTCTCGATCTATTTTAGTGGTGGATGATATCCGAATGAATCAAATCATCATCAATCAAATGTTAAAAATGCTGAACATTCAACCTGATATTACTACCAATGGGGTTGAGGCTGTAGACGCGGCACAGCGTAATACCTATGACCTGATTTTTATGGATTGTCGAATGCCAGAAATGGATGGATTTGAAGCCACTCAATTGTTACGAGAAAAGGGATATTCTATACCGATTATTGCATTGACGGCAGGAACGACGTTAGAAGAGCGCGAGCGTTGTTTACAATGCGGAATGGACGATATTCTGACTAAACCATACACAGCCAACGATCTTGAACGAATGCTGATCAAATGGCTGTGCTAATGGACGAGCAAACTTTAAGTAAGGATGGGTAAGATGCGACTGAGTTTATCCAATGTTTCTTGATATTCCGCTTCCCATTGGCTATCTGCAACAATGCCACCGCCAGCCCAGACATATAGCTGGTTATTTTCTGCCACAAGAGTACGAATGGTGATGCTTGTATCCATTTGCCCATGGCGACTGATATAACCAATACTACCGCAATAAGCGCTACGGCGATGAGGCTCTAACTCTTCAATAATCTCCATTGCGCGCACTTTAGGTGCGCCAGTGATAGAACCACCGGGGAAACTGGCCCTTAATAAATCAGCCGCTGAATATTGGTTTGCGAGCTCTGCTCTAATGGTGCTAACTAAATGATGAACCGCAGGAAAGCTCTCTATATCAAATAATTTTGGCACATGCACACTTCCAGGCTTTGCGACTCGCCCGACATCATTGCGCAGCAAGTCAACGATCATCAGATTCTCTGCCTGATCTTTCTCTGCACAAGCCAGTTCGCTGGCATTTTCTGCATCTATTTTAGGGTCATGATTGCGGGGACGTGTGCCTTTAATTGGCTTGGTCTCGATGACGCCTTGTTTGACTTGCATAAATCGTTCTGGGGAAACACTAATAATGGCACATTCGGCAAGACGGATGAATGCCGAAAAAGGTGCTGAATTAACCGCCTCCAGTTTTTGGTAAGCATGCCATTCATTGCCTTGGTAAGTTGCTTGAAAACGTTGCGCGAGATTAATTTGATAGCAGTCGCCATCTAATAAATAGCGTTGAATTTGCTCAAACTTACCTTGGTATTGTTGCTTGTTCATATTTGAGCACCATGGTGAGGTTAGCTCAAAATGGTCGGTATTTAGTGAAGGTTGGTGGTTTAACCAATGCCAAGCGTTTTCAACATCAACACCAACAACGTAAGCACTTTGCTTTTGATGATCAACAATGACCGCCCATTGATACAGTCCAACCGCCATATCCGGTGCCGATAAATCATGTTCTGCAATGGTTGGAAGTTGTTCAACTCGTCTGCCCAAGTCATAAGCAAAATAGCCTAATACACCACCAACAAAGGGCAAGTCTTCAGTAATTTCAATATCGGGTAAGTACTGATTCTGCAATTGGCTGAGTAGCTTAAAGGGATCAAGTTGCGAATGATACTGGTATTCTGGCTCACATATCGTAGTGCGATGACCATGAGTTGTCAGCGTAACAATCGGTTGCGCTACTAGAATATCAAAGCGGCTATCGATGTGAGATGTTGAACCGGAGCGTAATAGC
Organism: Vibrio sp. 1180_3; assembly: GCF_029478545.1. Lineage (NCBI taxonomy): Bacteria > Pseudomonadati > Pseudomonadota > Gammaproteobacteria > Vibrionales > Vibrionaceae > Vibrio > Vibrio sp. 1180_3. The sequence goes on along the minus strand of NZ_SJFM01000012.1, from coordinate 53,017 downwards.
ATTGCCCATGGGAGTTGTTCGATCTTAGAAAACAATTGATGAGCGAGATCGACATGGTAAGTCAGTGATTTGACATTAATCTTATTTATTTCGTTGTTATTCATTTGTGTAATTTGTGACAAAGAGACCGATCACTACATGGCGTGTTGAGGAAAGCAAGAGTATCATAAAAAGCGAATTAAAAGCTGCTACTTGATTGAATCACCTCAATAAGTCGAATTGCGCCACTAGGCTTACTGCTTATTGACTGAGGATCAGGCAACAGTCAAAGGAAGCATAACAATAACGAGGCATGCAATGACGGTAATTCGCAAGCAGGACGTGATCAGCAGTGTCGCTGATGCACTTCAATATATCTCTTACTACCACCCCCTAGATTTTGTTCAAGCCCTAGAAAAAGCTTACCACCGAGAAGAAAGCCAAGCCGCAAAAGATGCGATTGCGCAAATACTGATTAACTCTCGCATGTCGGCTGAGGGGCATCGCCCAATTTGCCAAGATACTGGCATTGTTACCTGTTTTGTTAATATCGGTATGAATGTTCAGTGGGACTCTGACCTTACTGTGCAAGAAATGGTTGATGAAGGTGTGCGTCAGGCTTATACGAACCCGGATAATCCATTGCGTGCTTCTGTTTTGATGGATCCTGCTGGTAAACGTATTAATACAAAAGACAATACGCCAGCGGTTGTTCATATCAATATGGTGCCTGGTGATAAAGTAGATATTCAAATCGCAGCCAAAGGTGGCGGTAGTGAAAATAAAACCAAAATGGTCATGCTCAACCCGTCAGACGACATTGCTGAGTGGGTAGAGAAAACCTTACCGCTGATGGGCGCTGGCTGGTGTCCACCGGGTATGCTTGGGATTGGCATTGGCGGAACCGCAGAAAAAGCGGCTGTATTAGCCAAAGAGTCATTGATGGAACACATCGACATTCAAGAACTGATTGATCGTGGTCCACAAAATGCTGAAGAAGAGTTACGTCTTGATATCTTTAATCGCGTCAACAAATTGGGGATTGGTGCGCAAGGCCTTGGCGGTCTAACCACTGTGGTAGACGTCAAAATTAAAACGGCGCCAACGCATGCCGCTTCAAAACCGGTGTGCATGATCCCGAACTGTGCGGCTACGCGCCATGTTCATTTCACGTTAGATGGCTCCGGCCCTGCTGAACTTACACCACCGAAGCTAGAAGATTGGCCACAGATCACTTGGGATGCTGGAGCCAGTGCCCGTCGTGTTAATCTTGATAGCGTTACTAAAGAAGATGTTCAAGATTGGAAAACAGGTGAAACATTACTGTTGTCCGGCAAAATCTTAACCGGTCGTGATGCAGCGCATAAGCGCATTCAAACCATGCTGCAAAATGGTGAAGGTTTGCCAAAAGGTGTCGACCTCAAAGGTAAATTCATTTACTACGTAGGGCCAGTTGATGCGGTTGGTAGCGAAGTCGTTGGCCCTGCAGGCCCAACAACATCGACACGGATGGATAAATTCACCGACATGATGCTTGATGAAACAGGCATTATGGGCATGATTGGTAAAGCAGAGCGTGGTCCTGCTACCGTTGAGTCAATCAAAAATCATAAAGCGGTTTATCTCATGGCCGTTGGCGGCGCTGCATACTTAGTCGCGAAAGCCATTAAGAAAGCACGCGTTGTGGCGTTTGAAGATTTGGGCATGGAAGCGATTTATGAGTTCGATGTTGAGGACATGCCGGTCACGGTTGCTGTCGATTCGCGCGGGGCAAATGCTCACCAAATCGGCCCTGACACATGGAAAGTGAAGATTGCCGAAGCGGAAAGCAAAGCTTAGTCTAAGCGAATAATGATCAGATATAACTGCAGCTTCGGCTGCAGCTATTGTCTTCAACTTAATGAAAATCCGCTAATTATTAGAAACGTCGGGAGGGCACGATGCCTCGATTTATTCAGATTTTACAAATTGCGATAGCCGTTGTCGTCGGTGCCTTTATTGGTTACGACCTGATTTTACACGGCATCAGCATTTTTAATGAGAAGTACGTAACGATAACTTGCGTACTATGGTTTATTTTAGAAATTGCTTTGTTTGTGATCTACAAACTGATTGAAGAAGACTGAGTTCTGCGCTTTCCAAGAGTGGGCCTTTCGAGGTTATATCTTGAACAAGATATAAGTCCAAAGATAAGTATTGTCTTTATGTAGCAGCAACTCTGGTTAAGCCTCTGATTTTATTCGGAGGCTTTTTTGTTCATCTCGTATTAAGATAGATGAATGCACAATAGCGCCAGTGAATAAATTGGAGTGGGTGAATGAAGCGAATTCGTCGAGAAGTGTCAGACTTAATCAATCGTGGGCTAGATTCTCATGTCAGAATTGCCGTTACGGGGTTATCACGAGCAGGGAAAACGGCTTTCATTACCTCGTTGGTTAATCAGTTATTGCATACCTCAACTCATGCGAATTTGCCGCTTTTGTCTGCGGCTCGCGACCGGCGCATTGTCGGTGCAAAGCGTGTCCCGCAAACGAATATGATGGTTCCTCGCTTTGCTTATGATGAAGCAATGCAGCAACTGCATAATGATCCACCTCAATGGCCTACGCCAACGCGTGATGTGAGTGAAATTCGCCTTGCAATCAAATACAAGCCTCAAAAACGCAGCAAAAAATTATTAGGTCATACTTCTACGCTTTATCTCGATATTATCGATTATCCTGGTGAGTGGTTGCTTGATTTACCACTGCTTGAAATGACGTTTGAACAATGGTCTGAAAAGCAGTTTTCAGCATTAAAAGATATGCGTTCTTCCTTAGCGCAACCTTGGTTAGATGCTTTGTCCGATCTCGATCTCACTCATGAGTCGAATGAACAAAAGCTCGCGATGATAGCGAAGCTTTACACTGATTATTTGCATGAGTGCAAAAATGCGGGACTGCATTGGGTACAACCGGGGCGTTTTGTTTTACCGGGCGAACTTGAAGGAGCACCTGTCCTGCAGTTTTTTCCGTGTCAAAATCCCTACGGTGAAAGAAAGGTAGACAAGCATAGTTATTATTCGATGCTGAAAACACGCTATGAGGAGTATCAAACTAAGGTAGTGAATGCATTTTATAAACACCATTTTTCAACCTTTGATCGACAAATCGTACTCGTTGATTGTTTGACTCCATTGAATGAAGGTTACGAGTCGTTTCTAGATATGCGCAGCGCGTTAGAGCAGATAATGAATAGCTTTCGCTATGGAAGAAATGGGCTGCTTAAGCGACTTTTCGCTCCAAAAATAGACAAAGTTCTGTTTGCTGCAACCAAATCAGACCACGTAACACCAGAGCAGCACCCACATTTAGTGTCACTGTTACAGCAAATGGTTCATCCTGCTTGGCAAAGTGCCGCATTCGAAAATATTGAAATGAGCTGTATCAGCATGGCATCGGTGCAAGCAACTCAAACTGGTTTTATCAATAGCGGTGATACAAATATGCCCGCACTGCAAGGGGTTACTTTAAATGGTGAACCGCTTACCGTATTCCCTGGTGATGTGCCGAAAAAGCTACCGAGTAAAGAGTATTGGCAACAACAAGGATTCGAATTTACTCATTTTAGACCTAAGACTTTTAGTAGCGATGATCCGTGTCCTCATATTCGTTTAGATAAAGCATTGGAATATCTAATTGGAGATAAGCTGAAATGAGTGATTTAAAAACCAAGCAAGTATTCGATCAGCCACTCAGCGCTGAACCTTTAGCATCTGAAGAGCTGACGGTGCAGCAGCAATTTACGAGCAGTGAGGTTTTTGTTCCAGTCGAAGCCAAAGAGTCACAAGAAGAGGCTGAGGCTCAGCTAGAACAAGTGATCAGGCCAAGTAAAGGACGAAAGTGGTTGGCTAGCGGTTTGCTAGTCAGCTTTTCTGGATTAGTCGGATGGCAAGCGATTGATTCGGTGATTACTGCCGTTCAATCGGCAGATTGGTTAGCTTTAGGTTGGTCTGGTTTTATTACTGCCTTGGCATCGATAGGTATCGGTTCTATAGTCAAAGAACTTTGGAAATTACGCTCGTTACGTCATCACTTTAGTGTGCAAGAGCAGAGTGAGCAGCTTATTTTGTCAGATAGCGTTGGTCATGGTAAGGCATTTTGCCAAGCAATCGCTAAGCAGGGGGGGATTAAAACAGAAAGCCCCGCTTATGATCGTTGGATTAATAGTGTCAACGCATCACACAGTGATGCCGAAGTACTCGATATGTATGACGCGATGGTGTTGGCAGAGCAAGATAAAAAGGCGACTCGAATCGTTTCTCAATATTCAACGGAAGCGGCAGCATTGGTGGCAATTAGCCCATTGGCTGTGGCCGACATGCTGCTTGTCGCATGGCGTAATTTTAAGATGATTGATCAACTGGCCGCATTGTATGGTGTTGAATTAGGTTATTGGTCGCGTCTTAAGTTATTTAAAGTTGTATTGATCAATATGGCCGCGGCAGGTGCGAGTGAATTGGCTATTGATGCCAGTATGGATTTAATGTCGATGGATTTGGCAGGCAAACTGTCAGCGAGAGCGGGACAAGGGCTTGGAGTTGGTATACTGACTGCACGTTTGGGGCTAAAAGCGATGAGCTTACTAAGACCAATGCCGTGGCATCAAGATAGAAAAGTAAAACTGAGCGCCATTCGCAAGCAGATTGTGGCTAAGGTAGCGACTTTAGTGGTGAAATAGTCAGCACTTATCAATAAAACTGTGTGAATGTGAACAGCAAAACATTAGATGACTTGACGCCTCACAAGGCTTGATAGAAACTACTGTCAACTTTTCCTGACACTTTCTATTAGGATTTTTAAGTGCGTCTTGAAGTCTTTTGTGAAGATAGACTCGGTTTAACCCGAGAACTGCTCGATATTCTCGCCTCAAGAAATATCGATTTACGTGGAATAGAAATTGATGTGAGTGGCATTATTTACCTCAACTGCCCTGATATTGATTTTGATACATTCAGTGAGTTGATGGCGGAAATTCGCCGAATTTCTGGCGTGAAGGATGTCCGTAAAATTCAGTTCATGCCGATGGAACGTCATAATACTGAATTACTATCGCTACTTAATAACGTTCCTGATGCTGTTTTTGCCATTGATCTAAAAGGGTTTGTCGATATGGCAAACTATTCTGCATTATCTCTATTTAATAAGGCAGAAAAGGAAGTGATTGGCCACCCCATATCAGCACTGCTTCCTGCATTCAATTTTTCTCGATGGATAGAAGGCAATAAAGTTCGTCAGCGTGAAGACATTGTTTTGGATGGTCTGGATTACATGATGGAAATGATGCCCGTCTACATTACGGGTGATTCCAAAGAGTCCACTTTAGCCAGTACCATGATGATGATCCGCTCCAAAAGTGCCTCGACTATTACGGATGATCACTTGCCATTGCATAACAATCTAGGCTTTGAACATTTTGTGGGTATTTCAAACCGTCACAAAGCACTTATTAGCCAAGCGAAAAAACTATCAATGCTCGAACAGCCTTTATTAATTGAAGGTGAGACTGGCACTGGTAAAGAAATGTTGGCGAAAGCGTGCCATAACCGTTCCCATCGTGCGGCATTCCCATTTCTGGTATTAAGCTGTGCTTCAATGCCTGATGATGTGGCTGAAACAGAATTGTTTGGTCATGCACCTGGCTCATTTAACCATCAGCAGGGCCATAAAGGGATATTTGAACAAGCAAATGGCGGTACCGTTTTCCTTGACGAAATTGGTGAAATGAGTCCCCATTTACAGATTAAACTACTGCGTTTTTTACAAGATGGCACTTTTCGCCGCGTAGGGGAAGAACATGAAGTGCATGTTGATGTGCGCGTTATTGCTTCTACACGTTATAAATTGGCTGACTTAGCTGAATCTGGTGCGTTTCGCGAAGATTTGTTCTACCGTCTTAATGTGTTAACGCTACGAATTCCTGCGTTACGAGAACGTTCAAACGATGTCCAACCACTGCTTGAACTGTTCATAGCTAAGCATATCAATAAGATGGGAATGAAGAAGCCGGAACTGGCTGAAGATCTTGTAGACCAGTTAGCGCTTTATCAATGGCCTGGTAATATGCGTCAATTAGACAACATGGTATTACGCGCTTTAACGGAAATGCCTGACAATGTCCTTAGCATTGATCTTTTCCATCTTCCACAGCTCGAAACGGTGACGGCAAGTAGTACTAATATCAATATCGACGGTTCACTAGATGACATCATGAAAGAATATGAAGCGCAGATTTTAGAGCGTTTGTATCAGTCGTTTCCCTCAAGCCGAAAATTGGCAAAACGCTTGAATGTCTCTCATACGTCGATTGCCAATAAGTTGCGTGATTACGGAATTCGGAAAAATTAATGCACTCTCATAGTACGGTTGCACAAGTGTATGAAGTGGACGAGGACATTGTGCTAAGAACTGCTCAACCCGGCGATGCTGACATGATTGCGAGTTATTTCAATGCGAACAGAGCACATCTTCGTCCTTGGGAGCCGAAAAGGGAAGCGGCATTCTTTGACGTGAATGGTTGGCGTCAAAAGCTGATCAAACTGCATGAGCTGCACAAAATGCAACTTGGCTATTACTTGCTGATTATCGATAAAGTCAATAACGAGATGATTGGCACCATTTCGTTTAGTAACATGTCGCGTTTCCCATTTCACGCTTGCAATTTAGGGTATTCACTGGCTGAACATGCCCAAGGTAAAGGTATTATGGGGCGTTCACTGCGTATGGCATGTAACTATATGTTTAACGTACAGAATATGCATCGAATCATGGCTGGGTATATGCCATCGAATAAACGCAGTGAAGCGGTTTTAATGAAAATGGGCTTCCAAAAAGAAGGCTATGCAAAAAACTATTTGCTGATAAATGGCAAATGGGAAGACCATAATCTCACCGCTTTGATTAATCCAGATTGGAGAGCAGATTAATGGATCCACGCTTAGGGCAACAACTTGAGCTCGTGATGGAGCTAGATCGATTAAAATCGGTTTTAAGACGTACTCGAGTAAAAAGTGCTGATGGTCGATTAGAAAATAGCGCTGAACACAGCTGGCATGTTGCTCTAATGGCTGTTTTGATGGAAGAACATTCTAACCAACCCGTTGATATAGCAAAAGTCATTAAAATGTTATTGCTGCACGATATTGTTGAAATTGATGCAGGCGATACCTTTGTTTATGATGTGGTGGCCTCGGCAGAGCAAGAAGAAAATGAGTTAAAAGCCGCGCAGCGATTATTTGCTTTGTTACCCAAGGAACAAGGTGATGAGCTACTAGCTGTTTGGTTTGAGTTTGAAGCCGCACAATCGGCAGAAGCTCTATTTGCCAAAGCATTAGATCGCATCATCCCTATGTTGCTCAATTTTCATAATCAAGGCCAAAGTTGGCTTGAACATGGCGTAACACGTCAACAAGCATTAACCGTGAATCGTCGTATTGATGACGGTTCACATGCGCTGTGGCAACATGCACAGCAAATGATAGAACAAGCAACCTTAAATGGTTGGTTAAAACCTTAAGGAAATTCAATGTCTTATTTGCCTTTGGACCAATACCAAAGAAAATGGATTTTCACACACAACTCAATGCCAGTTTCAGAGCAAGATTTGGTTCAAATAAAGCCAATGTCTCAGGCTAGATCTGCTCAATTTTGGATTGATAATATTAGTGCACAAAGCCCTGATTCTGAGCGACTCAGCTCTCAAGATTGGCCTCGTAAAAAAGATAGCTGGATAAGCAATACCAGTTGGATGAGTGAATGGGAAAGTGATGATGAAAGTATGCCGCAGCTCATTTTAGACCATATTGATTGGCAAGATGATGTAACAGTGTACTTTTGTTATGAAAAATACAATGTGATTGAAACCAAGTGGGTCACATTTAAGAAACATTGGAAGAACTTTTTATTCTACGACGATGGCCCTATCTTACTAGGTCGACGACGTTCACAAGCATTGTGGTTTAATTCAAACGGCCAAGTTAAACTTGGTAATAGAAAATAGTTAAAAAAGCAGCCTCGGCTGCTTTTTTGGTGATAGGCATTGTGAGCTATTTCTTCGCTGACAAGGTGCTCCCCATCGAAGCGGTAATGATCATGGCTATTGCTAGCCATTGATTCACATTGAGCTGTTCATGCAAAATCAACAAACCAGCCAGAGCGGCGATTGCAGGCTCTAAACTCATCATGACACTAAAGTGCTGAGTAGACAGCCGATTCAAGGCAACCATTTCAAGACAATAGGGTAAGGCACTGGATAGTATGGCGACTAACAATGCCATGGGTAATATCGACCAGTTCCAAATAGAGGCCTCGGCTAATGACACGCCAATGGGAAAAGCAAATAAGGCAGCAATACTCATGCCTATTGCAACCGTTGCACCACCCGAGCCGACACTGCCTGCTCGTTGCCCGAACCAAATATACAAAGCCCAGCAACCTCCGGCTGCAAGCGCTAACATAACACCAATCGGGTCAAGAGCATCAACACCGGTTAAGTCTGGTAATAAGAAGATGATCCCTAAAATAGCCAATGTGACCCAAATAAAATCGCGTTTCCGTTTTGACGAGAGTAGTGCAATTAGCAGTGGTCCTGAAAACTCAAGTGCAACACCAATGCCTAAAGGAATGCGCTCAATTGCGAAATAGAACATCAGTTGCATTCCACCTAAGCTGGCCCCATAAATAAACATCGATCGCCATTGGGTAAGAGAAAGCGTTAAGCGCCACGGACGAAAAATTAACACTAATATCAAAGCAGATAAACCAACCCTCAATGCTATAGTGCCACCAGGGCCTACTATCGGAAAAAGTTGTTTTGCGAGAGATGCACCAGACTGAATCGTCGTCATCGCTAAAAATAATGACAGTATGGCGAGTAGTATAGGAGATTTGATTGGCAAGATGTGCGCTCAACTCAGTATGGGAATGCGGCGATTATGCCCGAAAAATATGTTGGTTTATATATTCGGTAATAGAGAAAATTGGAGGAAGTTATTTTGTTATACAGTCACCGTGAGAGCTTAGAGTCTCACGGTGAACTTAATATTATTTTACGTAAAAACGTGGGTTAGCCGTTCCCCAAATGGTATACAGTTCAGGGAAAATTAGTTCGGCATTTTCTTCCATTTCAGTAACGGTAATTCGCTCTTGCTTCTGCTTGCCAAACAGAGTGACGTCTTGATTTGGTAGTATCCCTTTTATATTCGTAACATCAACTAACGTGGTGTTCATCGAGGTTACCCCAATAACTGGAGCTCGCTGTCCGTTAACCAATACATCACTGCGATTCCCCATTTTTCGTGGATAACCATCAGAGTAACCTACGGGTAAATTAGCTAAGACACTATCTCTCGTCACTCGGTAAGTACTGTCGTATCCTACAGTGCTGCCTTGTGGTAAATGATGAAGTGAGGCAATGCGCGTTTTAAATGAAACAATTGATGGATATTCAGGATTAGTAGGCAGATCACCATAAAACACACCGCCAGGACGAACCATATCGAGTTGGGCTTCAGGAACATTTAGAGCGGTGTATGAATTAGCAACGTGTAAAATTAGTTCACTACGTTTTAGCTTAGCTTGCTCAATTAACCAAGCTGAATGGGTATTAAAGCTGGCTAATTTGCTACGTATTTCGTCAGCATTGTAGTTTGGAAAGTGGGTCATTATCCCAACAATTTTAATACCGTCTTGGGTGGCGATTTCGACGGCTTCTTGTTTTCCGGCTTCGGTTGACATATCTATGCCATTACGTCCCATGCCACCATCATTTAATGCCAAATGTACTTTCAGAATTTTACCTTTCTGTTGACTCAACTGAGCCAGTTGCGCAGCTTGAACTTGGCTACCAATAAGCTCTTCAATATCTAATTCTATGCTCTGTGCGATTTCATCTAGGCTAGCAGAACGAACTCGGAGCAACTGGCCTTTAAAACCACTTTCTCGGACAGCTCTTGCTTCTCCATTACTTGTAATCGCAATACATGGAATTTCTTGAGCAAGAATGGTTGGCATTAAACCTCGTATACCATTCCCATAAGCATCAGCCTTCATTACGGCGCATATTTTAGTACCCGTATTGATGTGGCTTTTAAATTGTTCAATATTTTGTTTAAACTGGCCGAGATCGATTTCAAGCCAAGAGTTGGACTGCTGAATGTCTTGAACCGATGGCTGTTGTGAACTTAGGCTTAAAGGTGCAGATGAAGCAGTAAAAGAAGGTAAAGCCATAGTAACAGAAAGTGTGAGAAAAGAAGCTTTTAAGTTCATTGAATCTCCCATTATATAGAAACTAGAAAGCCCCAACCTGGGGCTTTCTGTATTGGTAAGGTTGTAATTAGTGAAGCTTGAAACGCCCCATTGCATCTTGAAGTGTCACAGATAGTTGGCTGAGTTCCTTACACGCTTGTGCGGTTTGCTCAGAACCTTCCGCTACTTCTTGCGAAGCCACGTGGATATTTTCAATATTTCGACTCAATTCGTCGGCAACAGAATCCTGTTCACTGCACGCACTTGCGATTTGGGTTCCCATATCAGCAATCTGGGCAATCGATTTTTCGATGGAGAGCATTAACTGTTGCGAATGGCTACCTTGAGTCACACAAGTCTCGATACTGGCGCGAGAGTTCTCCGTTGCTTCTTTGGCTTGTTTGGCCATCGATTGTAATTTCTCGATGATGGTCGTAATTTCTCCTGTAGAAGCTTGAGTTCTACCTGCAAGGGTGCGAACTTCATCAGCAACTACCGCAAACCCTCGGCCGGATTCTCCTGCTCGAGCCGCTTCAATGGCAGCATTGAGAGCTAATAAGTTGGTTTGTTCTGCAATATTGCGGATTACATCAAGCACGACATTAATCTGTGTAGACTGCTTCTCAAGATCTGACACTGTTTCGCCCGTTTGAGTAATAATTGTAGCTACTTGCTGAATAGATTGAACCATATCTGCATTATCTTGAGCACCTTCTTGAGCTTTAGCGTTTGCATCCATGGCTTGTGATGCTGAATCTTCAGTATTACGCGCAACATCACCAACAGCAGCTTTCATTTGTGTCATCGCGGTAGCAACTTGTGTAACTTGATACTGCTGTTCTTTCATGCCTTTCGCTGATAAATCCGATATTTGAGTCATTTCTTCGACGGCACTGCTCAATTGAGTTACTGCTGCGATAATTTCTTCAATTAATTGACGTAGGTTGTTCTGCATTTTTTCGGAAGCGTCGGCAAGATCACCCAACTCGTCGTTTCCAATAGCATCGCGATCTATCTGATTAGCTAAGTTACCCTCTGCGATAGCATTAGCTTGGTCTACAACAATTTTCAGAGGACCACAAATTAGACGAGTCAAAATCAGAGTCATTAAAAACATAAACGCAAAAATCGCAATATTACTGATGATGGAGGTGGTGTTTAAATTCGTTACGGACGCTAAAATAGTATCGCGGTTTTTATCCATCGCTTTTTGTAAAATAGCGATGACAGAGTCCATATCTGATTCAATACCTTGAAAACGAGTCAACGAGTTGGCTAATAGTGGGTATGCCGTATCACTATCTGCTGCCATCATTGCGGTATTGAATTTTTCCATCGTCGACGTATAGTCATCCCAACCAGACATCAAGCGTCTAAAGGCTTGTTCTTCTTCACCCGGCCAAACGGTTTTGCCATACGCTTCTAAACTCGATTCGATCTCTTTACGAACCTGTTCATTGCGATTAAGAGTTTGTCTTACTTCTGCTGGATCTTTTAGAAGTAAAACGGAAAATTGGGTACGACGCCAATAAGACATTTTGTCTTTGATGCTATCAACATTCTGCAGCGCAGGAAGGGTATCGTCTGTATAGTTAAGTAATTCATTCTTAACTTTTCCTAGTTCGTTGATAAGGAATAATCCGAAACCTAAGTTGATAATAGCGATGATGCTAAAAGCCAGCGCAATTTTTTTGCCAATAGAAAAATTTCGTAAGAACATGAATGAGTTACCTTTGATTCGTATTGCCTAAAACCGCCAAAGCGAGCAACATCCATTTAACGACAATGTGATCTAAATCCTGAAAGTCGCGCATGATATCATGCCATTAATAAATAAACGACGTTTATGCTATTAGATTAGTAGATGTTTTCTATGTTAAAAATAATTATTATTAATTTGTTGTTAATTTATTGTGGCTAAATACTCAGTAATTGATTGTAAACCTGTGCTGAGGATGAATGTGTAATTTGCAACCTAGCACACATTATTCACAATTGTTTCGCGCGTAATCTTTATTCATTGATCTAAAGCCAAACTTTGCATTGTTCGAATACCACATAATGGGACGCAGTTCGAAATTGGGCCTCGCTACAATTTTCGTATATAAATCAATACTCAGGAAGAGTTTTATATGGTACGTCCTTACTTAAAATTTATTCTCCCAATCCTTATTCCATTGGTCATTTTAATGCTGCCGGTATCGGCGTTTCCATTTGATGGGTTGACGATCATTCAGCAACGAGTGATTGCTATATTTTTACTTGCCGCACTTTGTTGGGTATTTGAACCTATTCCTATTTATGCCACTTCTGTTGTGGTGATCGTGTTAGAGTTGCTGATGCTATCTGATAAAGGCATATGGTTTTTCCGTCTAGAGGAAGGGCAGCCCCATTTCGGAGGTTTGTTGAAATACAATGAAATAATGGCGACCTTTGCCAGCCCTATCATCATGCTGTTTTTAGGCGGCTTTTTTCTGGCTATGGCAGCAACAAAATATCGCTTGGATGTAAACCTTGCCCGCGTGCTGCTTAAACCCTTTGGTCATAATCCTAAGTATGTGATGTTAGGTCTGATGCTGATCACCGGAATTTTTTCGATGTTTATGTCCAATACCGCGACCACCGCTATGATGTTATCGATACTAACACCGGTGATAGCTGTATTTGGTCCCAAAGATCCGGGTCGAATTGCTTTTGCTTTATGTATTCCTGTCGCGGCTAATATAGGTGGGATCGGAACCCCGATAGGCACACCGCCTAACGCTATTGCGCTTAAATATCTTGTTGGCGAAAATCTAATCACGTTCGGTGAGTGGATGGCATTTGGTGTGCCGTTTGTCATTATTATGATGGCATTAGCGTGGTTTCTAATTGGATCAATGTTCAAGGCTGAGCAGCAACATATTGAATTGACGATTAAAGGAAAATTTCTAAAAACGCCGAAAGCGATTATGGTTTACATCACCTTTGCATTAACCATTGTGCTTTGGCTTATGGGGTCAACTCATGGCATGAATTCTTATACTGTAGCCTTGATACCTGTCGCTATCTTTTCGCTAACGGGCATTATCAATAAAGAAGATTTAAAACGGATTTCCTGGGATGTTTTGTGGTTAGTTTCCGGTGGTATCGCTTTAGGCTTGGCGCTTGATAAAACGGGTTTAGCGCAACTGATGGTTAACAGCATACCATTTGATCAGTTTTCACCTTACGTTGTTTTATTTGGTGCTGCATTCTTGTGTCTGACTATGGCCAACTTCATGTCTCATACTGCAACAGCAAACCTGCTGATGCCGATTATGGCAGCATTAGGGGCTTCTATGGCATCACTGACACCACTTGGTGGAGAGATCACCTTGATTCTTGTTGTTACATTCGCCGCTTCATTGGGAATGTCACTTCCCATTAGCACCCCTCCTAATGCACTAGCTCATGCAACCGGCCATGTACAAAGCAACCAAATGGCCAAAGTCGGCGTTATTCTTGGCATCGTTGGTGTATTGCTTAGTTTCTTGATGGTGTGGATTTTACATACCGTTGGTCATATTGGATAAACCTGTTATGGCGGATCAGAAATTTACGGCATTAATTGAGCGCTACTTTCACCACCCGCAGCGAATGGTCAAGCTTCCTGCGGGCAGCATTGTGATTGAACAAGAAGGTTATAACGATCGACTTTACTATGTATGGTCTGGTGAACTTTCAGGCCACTACTCAGAAAAGGATGAGAGAAAAACCAAAGTGTTTACCGCAAGTGTGGGAGCTTTTATTGGTGTACACAGTTTTTTTTCTGGGACGTGGACAGCATCGTCAACTGTGATGGCCGAAACCGACGTCGAACTTGCGTGGATTGATCGCTCAACAACCGTGCTAGATGAAAAAGAATTTGGTCCTCTTACCGCGCAATTTACGCCTGTTATTGTTAATGAGCTTTCACGCAGACAGCGTCGTGCAACACAGGAGTCTCTAGCTAAAGAAAGAGCGTTAGAAAGACTTCATTCAGCTGAACAAATGACAACTTTAGGGCAGTTAGCCGCGGGTATTGCTCATGAACTTAATAATGCCATTGGTGTAGTAAGTAGTAAGTCTGAACGCTTGGAAATCTTGTTCATGGAGTTACTTGAAGAAGTGCATCCTGAAGCCAGCCAGTTTTTTGATTTTGGTTTGCTATATGGCCAAAAAGTATCGTCTAGCGAAGCAAGAAAAAGAGGGGCTCTGTTTGAAAAAAAATATGCTTTGCCCAAAGCCATTGCTCGTGATTTAGCAAAAGCGGTTGCTGACGATTATTTGTCGGCACACTGGCTAAAGAATCCCCATCTCGCTATTCGTTATTGGCAAATGGGGAGAGACTTACATGATTTACGTTTAGCTTCTAAACATACAGTCGGAATCGTTAAGTCTGTTAAACAATTGGGGCGGACAGAAATAACCCAACAAGAAGAGTTCGATATTAACGATACCATTAACAGAGCTCTCGCTTTATTACAAAGTGATTTGCGTCGGGTTAGTGTGCGTATCAGGCCTGCATCTCTTCCTATATTTAAAGGTTCACAAACCGAATTAGTACAGATTTGGGTGAACCTTATAAAAAACGCTTGTGATGCAATGCTTGAAACAGATAAGCCAGAAATAGAAATACAGACTAGGTTAAGTAAGCAACGTATATTAATAACGATTGCAAACAATGGGCCAGAAATAGATGAAACAACCAGACGTAAAATATTTCAACCTAGCTTTACAACAAAAAAAGGTGGGTTGTCGTTTGGTTTAGGACTCGGGCTATCAATAGTAAAACGTATTGTTTCCGGTTATGGTGGAAACGTAGCGCTGAAAAGTGATAGCGAGCGAACAATATTTAGAATCAAGTTACCAATTGAGGGCGATTATGGAGAAGCTTAATATTATTTGTGTCGACGATCAAAGGGAAGTGCTTAGCGCTATTTTGCAAGATCTTCAGCCATTGGCAGTCTGGTTAAATATTGAGGACTGCGAGTCAGCACATGAAGTGCTCGACCTTATGGATGAGTTTGATGCACAAGGAGAGTATATCGCTGTATTGATCTCTGACCATGTGATGCCGGGTAAAACTGGCGTAGAACTGCTGACAGAAATTGCTGCAGATTCAAGATTTTTTAAAACTAAAAAAGTATTACTAACAGGGCAGGCAACCCACACGGATACTATTAATGCGATTAATACCGCAGGAATACAGCGCTATTTCGAAAAACCTTGGAATGCTAAAGAGCTTGTTCAAGCTGTTCGTACTTTAGTTACGGAGTTTATTTTTGATCAAGGTTTAGATTATAGAGAATATCAGAGTGAGCTTGACCAAAATATTGTTTTTGAAAGGTTAAGATAGAAAAATAATGCCCAAATAACTTTAATGGCGGCAATTAAAGTTTTTGGGTGTTAATTTGTCAGGTTAAAATAACCGATGTGTTCTTTATCAGAATTTAAAACGTCACCTTGCTGAGTCGCTTCATCATATAAAAAATAGAGATGAAGAGTATCTAAAATACATTTTTCTTGACTTAATATATGTCTTGTTAAAATATCGCTATTAAGTTGGTGTATTGATGCATTCCAGGTGTGATTTTGAATGTTAAAGTTAATGTTCATATTGTTGGCGTAATTTTGGTGTTGCTTTAGATTTAGCAAACCAGAAACGCTTTCTTCCAGTTGTACGAGAAATAATAAATATCCTTCAGATATAAAAATTTATTGTTTAGATGATAATTGTCAAAACGATTGTTTCAAAAATGGCTGAGTGTTCGAACGAGTAAAACAGAGAGAAACTAAGCGGAAGTTTGATAGAGAAGTTTGGAAAATGTAATCTAATTTGCGGGTTTTATAAGAGCGTTGGCTAGTCACCAACGCTCATACGCTTATGCGAAATTATTCAGCACGAACGTTAGCAGCTTGAGGACCTTTAGCACCTTGTTCTACAACAAAAGATACTTTTTGGCCTTCAGCTAAAGTTTTGAAACCTTCAGAAGCGATTGCACGGAAGTGTACGAATACATCTGGACCGCCATTGCTTTGAGAAATAAAACCAAAACCTTTAGTTTCGTTGAACCATTTTACTGTGCCAGTAGTTGTGTTAGACATGTTATGTCCCTTATAAAAAATTTAAAATACAGGTGTTGCTTTGAGACGAATTATTATAATGAGACTATGAAACTAGAGGACACTTAGAATTGAATCTGAAAGGGAACTTTGGCTTACTTGTTACATTAATAACCCTGTTCAACAGAGCGGATGCAGTTTCACATGGTGCAAGCTAAAAGTAAAGCATTTATTTAATATTTTTTATAAATAAAAAAACAAATCAGTTTCATACAGTTCGTTTGTTCTCTGAGCTGAACGACAGCGTGATCTATTTCTCACGTTGTATGTGCTTGCTGCAATGAACAGCTAACTTTAAGAGCCCACTTACTTTTTCTTCTTCCGTTTTTCCTAAACCGCTCAAAGTGTGCGCAGTGTCACTCCTGATATAGCACTGTGTTGTCTATTGTCAAACTAAGATACTTCTTTAGGGGTACGTTCTTTATGGGGCACTGGGTAGGCATATTAGGCGTTCAGTGAACTGTCGTTCAACCATCACCAGCATTTGTGAGGAATAATGAATATTAAAAAGAGAACAATAGTAGGACTTCTTGCTATTGGTGTAGTGATTGGCTGGCTAAGTCTTGGTGGTACTCATGCCATTTTAGAAAAGACTTCAAGTACTGAATTTTGCTTGTCATGCCACACCATGGATACACCATTTAAAGAGTACCAGGGCTCCGTGCATTTTAGTAATGCCAAAGGGATTCGCGCTGAATGTGCAGATTGTCATATTCCGACCGATACCATGGATTATTTGATCACTAAAATCAGAGCGTCGAAAGATATTTATCATGAGTTCATCACTAAGAAAATTAGTACGGATGAAAAGTATGAAACACATCGAGCGGAAATGGCAGAAACCGTATGGGCGCAATTGAAAGCAAATGATTCAGTTACCTGTCGTTCTTGCCATAACGAAGACGCGATGGAAACTTTTGACCAAACGGCAGAAGCGCAAAAAATGCACCAATATGGCATTGATAATAATCAAACATGTATTGATTGCCATAAAGGTGTGGCACACATACTGCCTGAAGTGAAAATGGATAGCCAAGCCTTGGCACACTTAGTAGATGAAGCGAGTCTAACGCCGCTAGATTCGTCCGTGGTATACGCTATGCAGGCTACATCTATGGGCGATTTGGGCACGATTAATCCAGCAACCCCACTAAAAGTGTTAAAAGGAGCAGACGGTGTTCGTACTATTGAACTGACGGGTTATCAAATGCAAGGCGCGGAACAAGTCTTGTATATGGGAGAAGGTAAACGTGCTGTTATTGCTATGTTGACTGAAGCTGGGCAACAAAAGCTGAGTGTAGGGACATACAATGAAGATGATTATGGAAATAGCTGGCGTCAGGTGACATTGGAAGCACAAATAGATACGCCTGTACTCGGTAAGATTGATTCTCTTTGGGCATATGCAGAGCAGTTAGACAATGTTTATTGTTCAACTTGTCACGCTAAGATTCCAAGCAATCACTTTACTGTCAACGCATGGCCTTCTGTAGCGAAAAGTATGGGTGATCGTACATCTATCACTAAAGAGGATTTAGAAATCCTGACCAAATACTTCCAATACAATGCGAAAGACGTTGTTGCCCAATAAGACATGATATAAGGATTCAGTGATGACTACTCTCACACGTCGAAGTTTTCTAAAAGGCGCGGGCGCAACCGCCAGTGCTATCGTGATTTCTTCTGTTGCCCCTATGCCTGTATTTGCTGAGCAGCGAAGTGGTTCTGCAGTATTAACAGCAGGTCGTTGGGGGGCAATGTTGGTTGAAGTTAAAGGTGGAAAAATTGTTTCCTCGACCAATGCATTGCCACAAAGTGTTCCAAATAGCTTACAAACTTCCGCTCCAGATCAAGCGCATACCAAAGCGCGGGTGAAATACCCAATGGTTCGTAAAGGCTTTCTTGCGAACCCGCAAAAACCAGATGGAAAACGTGGTGACGATGAATTTGTACGCGTTAGCTGGGATAAAGCATTGAAGCTAATCCATGAACAACATTTACGGATTCGAAATAGCTATGGGGCTGAAAGTATTTTTGCAGGCTCTTACGGCTGGCGCTCCAGTGGTATTTTGCACAAAGCGCAAACATTATTACAACGCTATATGAGTATGGCTGGCGGATACTCTGGTCATTTAGGTGATTATTCGACTGGAGCGGCGCAAGTAATCATGCCGCATGTGGTAGGTTCGATAGAGGTGTACGAACAGCAAACCACTTACCCAGTGGTTCTCGAGACGAGTGATGTTGTTGTGCTTTGGGGGTTAAACCCGCTCAATACCCTAAAAATTGCATGGAGCAGTACTGATGGGGCTGGTATTGAATTTTTCCATCAACTTAAACAGTCTAAAAAAACCATTATTGCAATAGACCCAATGCGTTCAGAAACCATTGAGTTTTTTGGTGAAAATGCCCAGTGGATTGCGCCGCACCCAGGAACCGATGTAGCAATGATGCTGGGTATTGCTCATTCTTTGGTTTCAAAGCAGCAACATGATATTGAATTTATAAATAAATATACAGCGGGCTATGACAAGTTTGAGGCGTATTTACTAGGCAAGACGGATGGCACCCCTAAAACTCCCCAATGGGCTGAGGAAATTTGTGGTGTTTCGGCAAAGCAGCTTGAATTACTTGGTGATATCTTTAGCCAAAACCGAACCATGCTGATGGCCGGTTGGGGAATTCAACGTCAGCAATATGGCGAGCAGAAACACTGGATGCTGGTTACATTGGCATCAATGCTCGGGCAAATTGGCTTGCCGGGAGGTGGGTTCGGGTTCTCGTACCACTATTCTAATGGTGGTAACCCAACGAGAACGGCGGGGGTGTTACCAGCAATATCAGCAGCAATCGATGGAGCGTCGTCGGCTGGGAATGATTGGGCAGTTTCAGGTGCGGTCAACAGTTTCCCAGTAGCTCGCATTGTCGAAGCGCTCGAAAACCCAGGGGGCAGTTACCAACACAATGGGCATCAAAAAAGCTTTCCGGATGTTAAAATGATTTGGTGGGCTGGTGGTGGTAACTTTACACATCACCAAGACACAAATCGTTTGATTCGAGCTTGGCAAAAGCCTGAGTTAATTGTAATTTCCGAACCTTACTGGACAGCGGCGGCAAAGCATGCGGACATTGTGTTGCCAATTACAACCTCGTTTGAACGTAATGATTTAACCATGACCGGGGATTACAGTAATCAGCATTTAGTGCCAATGAAACAAGTGATTGAACCACAATACGAAGCCCGCAATGATTTCGATGTGTTTGCGGATATGGCTGAGCTGCTTAAAGCTGGAGGTCGAGCGGTTTATACCGAGAATAAATCGGAAATGGAGTGGTTGGCTGGTTTTTATAAAGAAGCACAAAAGATTGGTCGCCAAAACCGTGTTGCGATGCCTAACTTTAGTTATTTTTGGAAACAAAACCAACTCATTGAGATGAAGTGGAATGAATCAAACGCTAAGTTTGTTCGCTATGCCGCCTATCGAGATGATCCAATTTTGAATCCGTTGGGAACGCCGAGCGGTAAAATTGAAATTTACTCTAGGACCATTGAAAGCTTCAATTATGCAGATTGTCCACCACACCCAACTTGGTTACCACCAACTGAATGGGTGGGAAATGCAAAAGATGGAGAATTGCAATTAATGACGTCGCATGCGGCGCACCGGCTGCATAGTCAATTGAATTATGCCAAGTTACGTGAGCTGTATGCGGTTGCTAACCGAGAGCCAATTTGGATTCATCCTGAGGATGCTAAGTCTCGTGGAATTCAAGATGGTGATTTGGTGCGAGCATTTAACCAACGCGGTCAGGTATTGGTTGGGGCTTTCATTACGGATGGTATTAAACAAGGCTCGGTATGTATCCATGAAGGAGCATGGCCAGATTTTGATAAGCCGCATGGCATCTGTAAAAATGGTGGGTGTAATGTATTAACGGCAGACATTCCTACATCTCGCCTCGCTAATGGTTGTGCTGGTAACTCCTCGATTGTGAAAATTGAAAAATATAGCGGAGAAGCTTTACCACTAACGGCATTTACGCCACCACAAGGCGTCTAGGGCAGCATACCGCAGTTATCCATAGATAAGCCGCCTTGTGCGGCTTTTTTTCATTCAAGTTTATGGTTCAGTGAAAGCAAGAAAAGAGGCTTAGACGCCTCTTTTCTCGTTAAAGATAATTGATGGTCTTACGCCTGAGCGCTTTTGGGAGCACGTCGAGGTCGATTTTGTCCACTACTACGAGTTGGTTTCGTACCTTGGGTAGTCACTGCATTGCTTGGGTTGCGTTTGGGCTTGTTCGACGTATTGGCGCTGCGACCGTTGGCCACATTACCTGAGCGTTGACCATCGTTATGCTCTGGCTTATCTTTTTTAGGTTTCTTTGGCTTTTTCGCTTTTATAGGCAAGAGTGATGGCGAATTTGGCAGTTTATTAACCGGAGAAAAACCTTCAATTTCAATACGCTCTAGCACATTTTGCGTCAGGCGTTCAATAGCAAACATATCTTTCGCTTCATCAGCGCACACTAAAGAAATTGCATTACCTTCAGCGCCAGCACGGCCAGTACGACCAATGCGGTGTACATAATCTTCAGGGACGTTCGGCAGTTCAAAATTGACTACTTGTGGTAACTGGTCAATATCGATTCCACGTGCAGCGATATCCGTTGCAACAAGAATACGGATTTCACCATTTTTAAAGTTGGCTAAAGCCTTGGTACGAGCACCTTGACTCTTGTTTCCGTGAATAGCCGCAGCAGTGATGCCGCTTTTCTCTAACTGGGCAGTTAAACGGTTTGCACCATGTTTAGTGCGCGTGAAAACCAGTGCCTGTTTCCAGTTATTGTCGTTGATCAATTTGATCAGCAACGACGGTTTTTTAGACTTATCAACGGGGTGAACCCACTGTTTAACCGTTTTAGCGGTACTGTTGCGTGGCGTAACTGAAATCTCGACTGGATTATTGACCAACCCTTTCGCTAGTTGTCTTATCTCATCAGAAAATGTCGCTGAAAATAAAAGGTTTTGACGTTTAGGCGGCAGTAACGCAAGAATCTTTTTGATGTCTCGAATAAAACCCATATCCAGCATGCGGTCAGCTTCATCAAGAACCAATATTTCTAACTGATTAAATTTAATCGCTTTTTGATTGTAGAGATCAAGCAGGCGGCCTGGTGTGGCAACCAAAATGTCCACTCCACGACGCATTTTCATCATTTGTGGATTCACTTTGACCCCACCAAAAACCACTTCAGATTTAAGCGGTAAATTCTGTCCATAAGTGGTGACGTTATCGGCAACTTGGGCTGCTAACTCACGGGTTGGAGTGAGAATTAAAGCACGAACTTGGTTCGGTCCTGCTTTCGGCCCTTTCACGAGTAAATCTAAAATAGGAAGGGTGAATCCTGCGGTTTTACCTGTGCCTGTCTGAGCAGCTGCCATCACATCTTTGCCTTCAAGTACGGCTGGTATGGCTTGCGCCTGAATTGGCGATGGTGTTTCGTAACCCTGAGAAGCGACAGCTTTCAGGATGGCATTAGATAAACCCAGAGAGGCAAAACTCATTAAAATGTCTCGATATGTAAAAGAATAGTGATCCGCATCATGTTGCGGAAAGGCGCAAGCATACAGCAGTCACGCTGAAAGTGCTATGGAATGTATGTCTGCGATTACTTCAAAACGAAGCGTTACGTTGTTTAGCTTAAATAATTACTTAATGGGTGAGGTAAAATACTCAATTGTAACCGGTTACAGAAACCGGTTACAATTTGGGTTGGATCGTTTATTATGTAGTTAACATGCTTTGGCTATGTTTTCTGAATGAAAGTGAAATGAAAGGTGGATTCGATGCAAAATAATGGGTTTCCAAAAAATTTTTTATGGGGTGGTGCGGTTGCAGCACACCAAGTTGAAGGTGGTTGGGATAAAGCAGGTAAAGGCATCAGCATTGTTGATGTTTTATCGAAAGGGGCTCATGAAGTACCTCGAGTGATTACTGATAGCGTTGGTGATAATTATTTTTACCCAAACCACCAAGCGGTTGATTTTTTTGGTCACTACAAAGGAGACATTGCGTTATTTGCTGAAATGGGCTTCAAATGTTTTCGAACGTCGATAGCTTGGACTCGTATCTTTCCTAACGGAGACGAAGAAACGCCTAATGAAGCTGGGCTACAATTTTATGACGATCTTTTTGATGAATTATTCAAGTATGGTATTGAGCCTGTTATCACGCTATCGCATTTTGAAATGCCTTTGCATTTGGTTAAGCAATACGGTAGCTGGAAAAATCGTAAGGTCATTGATTTCTTTGTTAAATTTAGCCAAGTCGTGATGGAGCGTTACAAAGAAAAGGTAAAATATTGGATTACATTCAATGAGATAAACAACCAACGTAACTGGGAATTGCCATTATTTGGTTATTGTAATTCAGGCGTTATTTACTCAGAACATGAACACCCAGAGCAAGTGATGTACCAAGTGCTTCATCATCAGTTTATTGCCAGTGCTTTGGTGGTTTCATTAGGTCACCAGATTAATCCTGAGTTCCAAATTGGCAGTATGATCCACATGATGCCGCTATACCCAGCCTCATGCCGACCTGAAGATATGATTCGTTCTCAAGAACTGATGAGAGAGAAGTATTTCTTTAGTGACGTACAAATTAGAGGTTATTACCCTAGTTACATTTTACGTGAGTGGGAACGTAAACAGATTCACATTGATACCCAGCCGGAAGATGAGACCATTCTACGCAATGGCTGCGCCGATTATCTGGCAATCAGCTACTACATGACGAATATTGTTTCAGCTGAAGTAAACCCAGATGGAGAAACGACAAGTCTATTTACACAAAGTCGATTAAATCCACATCTGAAAGCTTCAGAATGGGGGTGGCAAATTGATCCTGTAGGACTACGCTATGCGTTGTCTGAGCTATATGAACGCTATCAAAAGTCGATTTTTATCGTTGAAAATGGTTTTGGAGCGATTGATCAATTAGATGATACAGGTGTGGTTCAAGATGATTACCGCATCGATTACCTCCGTGCTCATATCGAAGAAGTGAAAAAAGCAATTACGTTAGATGGTGTTGATGTGATGGGTTATACCCCTTTGGGGTGTATAGATTGTGTCTCTTTCACCACTGGTGAATACAAAAAACGTTATGGTTTTATTTATGTTGATAAACATGATGATGGAAGTGGCTCAATGGCACGTAGCAAAAAGAAAAGTTTTCATTGGTATCAATCAGTGATTGAATCTAATGGTGAGCAGTTATAAGTCTTTTCAACTATCCCCAAACCACTTGGAGTTACAATGGCCACTATCAACGATGTTTGTAAAGCGGCAGGGGTTTCAAAAGCCACTGTTTCACGGGTGATTAACCAAAATGGTCAAGTGAAAGAAAGTACCCGTAATGCTGTTTTACAAGCAATGAAAGCGTTAGGCTATCAACCGAATGTGCTAGCTCAAGCACTTGCAACTAACAGTGCAAACGCTATTGGTTTAATACTGCCTCAATTTCAAGGAAGCTACTTTGGCACGTTGCTTCACCAAGCGGCTCAGGGAGCACAAAAGGCTCGAAAAACGCTGCTAGTGATGGATAGTCATAATAGTGCAGAAGGTGAGCAAAGCGCAGTGCAATTACTGCAAAGTCAACGTTGTGATGCAATCATGCTTTATAGTCGGCATCTCACCAATCAAGCATTAAAAGAGCTACAAGCGACTTTGACTGTCCCTTTGGTTATCTTAAATCGAACCATTGAAGAGGTAGGACTTCACAGTTTTGGTTTTGAACAACAGCAATCTAGTGCTTTGGCGATGAAGCACTTGTTGGCGCTTGGTCATAACAAGATCGCATGTATTGCATCCCCACTAGATAGTGATACTGGCCGATTACGATTTGCGGCTTACCAAGCTCAACTTGAACAAGCTGGTATTGCTTTTGACGTCGCTTTAACGTTTGAAGGCGATAATATGATGCAGTCAGGGTATGCTGCAGTTGTGAAGTTCTTAGAACAAAAAGCTATCTTTAGTGCTATTTTAGCCTGTAACGATGATATGGCGTTAGGAGCGATGAGAGCCTTGCACGAATATGGTCTTTCGATCCCCTCTGATGTGTCGGTGATTGGTATTGATGATGAACCGGCAGCGGCTTATTCAGTCCCTAGCTTATCAACGGTCTCTTTACCGATTGAGCAGTTAACGAAAGACGCGGTGGAATTAGCTCTACAGCTAGCTGAAAGGAAAAATATTCAGCTAGTTACGGCTCATCGCTATTTAGGTCAGCTTATTCAACGCGAGTCAACGGCATCAGCTACTTGCTGATATCTATTTATTTTTTCAAAAAAACTGTATAAATAAACAGTAAAAAGCTTGACATCATAATAGCTTCTACTAATCTGTATGTATACACAGTAAAGTTGGAGGTGAAATATGTTGTGGGAAACGTTAGAACGAGTTAACCGCCTTCGCCAAGAGGCGTTAGCCAATCCAGACTTTGTCCAATCTGCTCAAGAACATGAAGAAACGCTAAAACAAGTCGAGCAGTACTTTGAACCAACAAAACGTCGCAAGGTTGCTAAACGTGCAAAGAGCTTGGCTGATATCTATGAGCAGGCAGAGTTTGGTGAAAATCCATCTGGTGTTCAGCATTAACCATTGATCAAATTAATCATCAATCTAATAAAGAGAGAGGAGCCGTTGAAGTGACTCTTCTCTTTTGCTATTGGTTTAACTGTTTTATATATTCGCCACAGTAGAGTTAACACAGTGTTTTCAGTGAGAGAAGTGCCCAGTCAAAGATGCGGACTGCTTTGAAATTGGCCACTTGAGATGGTTTTGTTTAGGAATCATTTGGGAAATGAAGTCGAAAGGTGTATAAAAGCGCCATTCAAACCGAAAGAGAGAAGATGATGAAAATTGAGAAGCTAGAAAACAAAAACCGCCGTATCCGTAAAAAACTATTTTTAGGTGAATTTGCGATTTTAGGTTTTGAAGTTAGCTGCGCGACATCTATCAAAGATTTCGAGCAATATGATCTCTTCGTTGATGAGTTTATTGATTACATCGACAGCATTGGTCTGTGCTTCGGCGGCGGTGGTCTAGAGCTATTCGAAGGATTCTTGTGTGCAACGGAGCGTTACCGTTCAGTGACAGAAGAAGAAAAAGCGCAAGTCGTGAAATGGCTAGAAAGCCGTGCGGAAGTAAACAAAGTTGACGTTAGTGAATTAGTTGACGCGAATTACGCATAATCACGATAACTTGATAAAGTCTCATTAAGTCGATGACAAAAAGCCAGAGTGTGTTTACTCTGGCTTTTTACTAACTAAAAATCAGCCTGCTTAACGAAATAAGGGTTGCTGTATTTCTGAGCAGGACCTAATTTGGAAACTACCAACTTATTCCATAGCGCTTTGTCAAAACCTTCTTTAGGAATTGATGGGTAAAGTGTCTCTGCTTCTTCTCTGGCAAAATTTAAGAACTGCTTTTTCTTAATCTGATTATACTCTTTTGCTATTCGATTAAAGTTACGAATCCATTCTTGCTTATATTTGCGCAAGGCTGGCTCCGCCTGCTCGAGAGGAACACGTGATAGATAGACTCGCTTATACGATACTTTGCGATCGATCATCGTTCTCATGCTCGTTTGGATATAACGGCCATGATGAGTAATCGAAATATCATTTTCATCAAATAGGTTTACGCACCAGCCTTTTGGGAAAAAGTTGGGTTTCCTAAATTGCTTGTTTCTTGCGACCAATACTTGGTGTAGCACCAAATCTGACGTGCCTTTAAAGGTTCTTTGCCATTTGGAAATTCGAATTTGTAATGAGCCTGGTAGGCGGTAGACATTAGTAAATTTATCTTCGTTCATGACTTCTACAGTAATTAGTTAAATACACCACTTGAAACAAATATTGAGATTATTTGCCCGATGAAAACGGCACCATAATTTATGAAATGCCAACAATGACAGCCAACGACGTAAAGTTGAATTATTGTAATTACGTATAGATCTCACGCTATCCATCACTATTTCGATGTGCTGTGAGTATGAGAGATTCTACAAGGTTTATACAAAAATGCGAGCTTAGCATGGCGTTAAATATGTGCAGAGTACGAAATATTTGATTTTTTGTTGAAAAATTTAGAGATAATTCGTTGTATTACCGAATCAAGTTAATAGAAATAAACTCATCTAGAGATAAAGCACCATACCTCATCGCTTTCCCCACAGGGGGATTGTAATAAGGCTAAATAGAAAATATGGTGCATTTGATGTTATTGGTTAAGTAAAATTAGTCCATTTGGCAGGGCATCACCGAATACACGCTTTGATTCACTTTCTGAGAGTGTATTCACTTCCTCGACAAGCGCGACCCAAGACTCCGCGACTCTACTCTGTTTTAACTTACTCAAAACTTGTAAGCGGTATTGATCTGAAATATCAAGCTGTCTATCGCCTGTTTTTCTGCATATCATCACTGCAGCAAAGGCTATCATCGGCTCTTTTTGCCAGTTTTGTTCCAGTATTTTAGGAAGCCATTGCTCTGCTTGTTCACGGGGGATAACCGAATGGTGGCTGCCATATAATGGAGTGCGAGATGCTAGTCGGCCAACCGCCCACCAATGTGCTTGTTCAAATTGAGTATGGTTGATGGCTTTATTTAAAAACCAGCTTGCCAATAACACTTTATCTTCCACTTCTAGATTTTCTAGCGAAGCCGCAAGTCGTACCATCGATTCATAACCTTTATCTTGCGCTTCTTGTGCCGATTTAGGGTTTTTCATTGCTCCAGGATGAAGGTATCTGGCAATATCGGACAAAATGGTTTCCTGCTGTTCTTGATTTAATCCACCAGCAATACGTCGCCAAAATACCCACCAATCGCTCCAACCTTGATGATTCTGAAACTGAATACCTTGTTGGTATAAACTCCAAATTTGTTCAATACGCCATGCATCGGTTGGGTCACCAAACCCAGGTCGAAGAGCAAAACCCGCTAAACGTAGCCAGTTTTTCTCATGCTGCTCAGAACGACGTCGACGCTTTCTCCCTTGTGTAAACGAATCAAACAAGTGACGTAGCGTAGTAAAATCCCACTCATCTCGTTTTCCTAGCCATTTTTCTAAGTCTTTGCTGAGTGTTTTTATTGCCTGACTATCGGCACTATTTTTATTGCCGCTGTAAAGGCGGGTGATCAGATCTTTCGAGTCTTGCAAGCGAGGACGAAGTTTAACTTGTTCATCATCACTGGCTTGTTGGTTACGTACTTCAAATTCAAGTTGCCAGCGTTTACTCTCATCTTCCACACTGACACACTCAATTTTTAGTGTGCCAACCTCGGTCAGCTGGCAAGCCAGTTGCACTTCCACTCTCTGCTTTTGATTGGCATGCATGGTTGGTTCATCTGTACCATCCAAGCTCGTAATGTAAGGCGGGAGAGGGCTAAACATATCATGATCAACGGGCACCAAAATGCCATTTTGTAGAGCGGTATTGTTGGATAATGTGTCATGAGTGGACGTCAGTAGGTTAAAACGAACCGGTTCACCTAACGTGAGTGAAAAACGTCGGCTGGTGAGTCGAATCTCTTGTCCTTCTTCTGTGCCTTTGGCAAGAAGACACAATGCTTTACCTAGTTTATTTCTTTCTGGTAGATGCAAGAAATAAGATCGGGCAGATCCCCCGCCAATTTTAAGTTGTGCACCCCGGCGAGCTTTACTAAAGGCAACTGCACCCAATGCAACAGACCAGTCGGGGTGAGGGTTATCAAGAACGGTGATATCAGAACCGCGCCAATGTGTTAGTAATTGGATAATGCGTGAAGTAATTAATTCACTATTAAACACGCCGCCATTAAGTAAAAGCCCAACCGGAATGGCGGGGGTGTTTTGCTCATGCTTTAGAGCGCTGCGTGACACGTGTTGATGTTGGGTCAAAAACTCGGCGACATGCTTACTGACCGCAGGGTCCGCCACATAAGGCAAGCCAAATTCAACAACGGCACTGCGGCGTCTGTTTGGAACGTCATCAAAGGAAGATATTGGGAAAAAACCATCTAGGGCGATTTGATGCACTTCTTGTTTGGTCAGGGAAATACTTTTTGTTCCCCCCAGCAGTTTTGAGCCGCTGCCGAGCATCGTGATTTTCATTTCATCGGGTGCTTGGTTTGAAAGCAGCTGCTCTTTGGCTTGTCGAGTTTGTTGAATCAGTTTGGTTAAACTTGCTGCTGTGAGTTTTTTCGATTGATTGAAACGTTGCTCAGCCAAATGCGCGAGGGCTAAGTCGAGGTTATCACCCCCCAGCATTAAATGTTCACCTACGCCGATTCGGTCGAGGGATAGTTCACCTTGATCTGAGTGTTTTGCTTCAATCAAACTCAAATCTGTCGTTCCGCCGCCAACATCACACACTAAAATTAAAGGCAATTGTTGTAATTCATCTGCGGCAGTATGGCGGTGGCGTGCGTACCAGTCATAGCATACCGCTTGTGGTTCTTCGAGTAAGACAATGCGATTCAAGCCTGCAAGTGAAGCCGCTTCAACGGTGAGTTTACGCGCGGTTTCATCAAAAGAAGCCGGTACCGTGACGACGACCTCTTGATCTTCCAATAGGTTACTTGGGTGTCGGTAATTCCAAGCTTGTCTAATGTGGTTTAAGTAACTGGCACTTGCCACAACAGGCGACACTTTATCGACATCCGCAGCTCCGGCCCAAGGCAAGATATCTTGTCGACGATCAACCGCTTGGTGTGAAAGCCAGCTTTTGGCACTAGAGACTTGGCGTCCTTCCACTTTTGCTCCGAGATCGCGAGCCCATTGGCCGATGATGACATTGGCCGTGTCACCAGTAACTGGTTGGATATTCCACGGCAGGGTTAAGTCATTGGCTGAAATTTGTCCATCAGCAGGGTGATAGCGAAATGATGGTAATAGCGGTTTACGAACCACTTCACCGGGGCCGATGAGTTGGTCAATATCAAAAAGGCTAACGGGGGAACTTTCTAATTGATCGGTTATTTCACAAAATGCGACCACAGTATTAGTGGTTCCTAAATCAATACCGACAAGAAAACGAGGAGAGATCATGGTGGCACCTATATTTCAAAAACGGCATCCATAAGGATGCCGCTTCAAAGTTTACTGAGTGGATTGCGAATCTTCTCGCACATCGAATTCTACGTGCCATTTTTGGCCATTATCAGAAGCAATTGCCTCAAGATATAAAGTGCCTAATTCCGTGACACGTGAAGCTAACGTCACTGGCACGACATCACCTTGAAGACGTCCTTCAGATATTGGTAGCGTTACTTGAATTTCTGGAAGCTCTTCTAATTCATTGGGTGCCCAGTAATCAAGGTGAGTCCCAGCTTGATCTTCACGTCGTACGGTTGACCCAAAGAATTGGAAATGTACTGGCTCTCCAATCACTAAACCAAATTCTTGGCTAGGCACTGGTGTGCTCGAACCTTCCTCCATACCAAATGGAGCTACACATAGTGCTTCCATAGGAGGAGCCATTCCTGGGATTGCAGGCATCACACTTTCAATACCTACATAATAGCTAGAGGCAATACCACCTCGAATACGAACCCCCTGACCACGACGAACCGCGCCATAATAGGCAGCGCCACTGGCAACGGCAAGATCAAGATCTAAACCGGTTAAACGTTTAGCGTGTGCTGCATTAACCGAGCTTAGCCATGCGTTAATGATCTCAAATAAGCGATCGGCCAACAAATTCGACTTCAACACACCACCGTTAAATAAAACAGCCGTGGGTTTGATGAAATCGGCTTGTGGGGCGTCTCCCATACCGGGCATACCCACAAATGGGTTATAGTCATTGTGCATGGCAGTGTCAGCAGTGGCGTTAGCTTGCTTTGATAAGAAAGCCGCAATATGACGAGTGATGCCCGCATCTTGAGCGTAAGGCAAACCCATTTGAGTCAGTGCGCCGCGCGTTTTTTGCACGGGATGCTCACTAATGCTGACACTTGGGAAAAAGCCATCCACTAACATTTGCTGAACTTCTTGTTGAGTCAGTTCTGTTTTTAATGTGCTACCGAGTAGCTTTGAACCTCGACTAGGCACAACAATTGGTACGGAGGCGAGTTCACGGTCGTTAAGTAAGGCTTCTTTAGCATCACGACAAGCGTGTGTCATCGCTTGTATTTGCCACGGAGCTAGCTCTTTACCTTCTTGCGCCAGTTTCATTTTAAGGCGATAGGCAAGGGCGAGATCCATGTTGTCGCCACCCAGCAAGATATGCTCACCGACGGCAATACGATTCAAGGTTAGGTTGCCTTCCTCTTCGGTTACTTCAACTAAAGAGAGGTCTGTGGTACCACCACCAATGTCGACGACTAATACAATATCACCAACATTAACTTCATCACGCCACGCCTCATTGCTGTTATCGATCCAGCTATAGAGTGCAGCTTGCGGTTCTTCAAGCAGTGTTAGGTGATCAAAACCAACGTTACGTGCGGCTTCTGCGGTTAAATCACGGGCGGCTGGGTCAAAAGAAGCGGGTACGGTAATCGTCACATCTTGCTCAGAGAGTGGCTGCTCTGGATGAGCATGATCCCATGCTGCTTTTAAATGCTCTAAATAATATTCCGTTGCTTTCAGTGGAGAGACTTTTTCAACATCATCACTGCTTCCGGCGGGAAGGAAAGATTCTCTGCGATTGACACCACCATGGCACAGCCATGATTTTGCACTAGCGACAAGACGAATCGGGGTTTTACTGCCAAGGTTACGCGCAATTGCGCCAACTAAAGCGGTTGGTTCTGCTGACCAAGGTAAAACACGTGAAGCTGCATTCATTTCATGTTCGTGAGGTTGGTATAAAAACGAAGCTAATTGAGTTCGATTTTCAACAGTACCTGGAGCGGTGAGTTGAGGTATGCTCATTACAGAAACACGTGCATCTTCATCTTGAATATCAACAAAAGAGAGTACGCAGTGGGTGGTACCTAAATCGATACCAACACTGAATTTAGGAGTTTGCGGTTCCATTACAGTTCAACCTCGGCAGGGGCGATAATACTCGCGTCGTAGTTTTCTGCTAATTTTGGCAGTGTCATTGACGTTGCTTTCCAGCCTTTGTGTACTAATGTGCCATTAAATGGTGCATTGCCAGTGACATTACCAGTGAGGCGAACTTGTTGTGGGTTAAAACCAGCTTCAATGGTAATGCGAGTTTCTTCGTCTTCTGAGCGGATTGGGCTTAGCTCGACATAATCTTTCAAAACTTTTTGACCGCCAGCATGAATGACGCGCGCGGCTGCACCCACTTCTTCGTCAGAAAAAGCAGAGACATCCTCGTTGAGAAAGTCAATCAAACGCGCTTCTTGCTGCATAAGCGATAGCAGTTGCATTGCGGAATCTGTTGAGGCTGTTGCTAATTTTGATTCGACTTCAACTACGCGCTCAACCACTTTTTCAACTTCAATAATTTTCTCAACTTCAATGATTTTTTCGATCGGTTTTTCGACTTCGACAATTTTCTCAACCGGTTTTTCAATGACTTTCTCAACGACTTTTGATTTGCGAGAAACGGCAATAATGAGCAGCAAAACACTGGATGCAGCAAGACCTGCGTGCAGCATATCAAATGTGGTAGGGATCATATTTAAATCGAAGTTCATACGGAATTCTCTGTAGACAAGGGTGCAGAGGTTATTAGAGTGGCAACGTCTGCGCTGAATAGACTTAAAAATAGGGATAAAGTTTACCATATTCAAGCCTGAAGGCTTCATGAAAGTGGGATTAATCAAGATTAAGACGATTTAATCGCTCACTCTTTGAACAATAAAAGTCTAAATGGACAGTGAACGATGATTAACTGCGCGAACGGCTTTTTACAGAGTCGAGTTTTGACAACGAGTCAGGTAAAATTCATCACTCTGAAAATTAAATTAAAGGATGCGCCTGAGTAATGAACTATAACCGAGTTGTCTGTTTCGACTTAGAGATGTGTTGTTGGAATGAAAATGGCGTTGGGACAACCGGCGAAATCATTGAAATTGGTTTGGCTGAGATTGATGTTCAATCAGGTGAAATCGTCAAGCGTGCACAATATTATGTCAAACCAGAACAAGATGAAGTGTCTCTGTTCTGTAGTGAGCTGACTGGAATTACGCCACGCAAAATTGAAAAGCAAGGTCGTCCTTTGGTTGACGTGTTGAAATCGATGGTAAAAAACTTCGGCGGCCCAAATAAAATATACGCCTCATGGGGGCGAGATGACCTAATTCTTGCTAATGAGTGTCAACAAAAAGGCATTGATATGCCATTTAAAGAGTTTTTAAACCTGTCGACCTTGTACCGCATTCAACACCGACTCAAAGAAAAGCGCATAGGCCATCGCGCCGCGCAAGAATCTCAGGGTATTGAGTGGGAAGGCCGTCAGCATTCCGGTTATGTGGACGCTTACAACCTCGCCAAGCTTGCTCTAACCATGTTGTGAAAGCTTAAGCACATGGCTTATTTTAAGGTGTGAAAGCCAGAATAGATTCGGGTAGCGGTGGTAAACCAACACGCAGCACCAAATAGATAAGCGAGCATGGAGAAGTGGCTTGGTAGCAGGCAAAATGCAATGAAACAGGCGATGGTCTCCGTGCCTTCTGTCAAACCACTCATATAATAGAGCGACTTGTGTTTATACATCGGGTTTTCGATGCCGCGTTTGCCCGCCATAACAGCAAAAGCAAGAAAACTGCTGCCAGTACCGATAAATGAAAAAATCAGAAAGGCGCCAGCCACGGCATTTTGTTCTGGATTTGCCAATACAAAACCAAATGGAATCAGTGAGTAGAATAAAAAGTCTAAGCTGATATCAAGAAACCCTCCGGAATCGGTGATTCCCTGCATTCTGGCCAGAGCGCCATCCAAGCCATCGCATATTCGGTTTAATACAATAAATAGCAGCGCCCATAAGTACTGTTCAGTTACCAATGCTGGCAGTGCAAAGCAGCCCACGATAAAACCAAACACGGTGGTTTGATTGGCGGTTATGCCGCATTTATTTAATAGGCGAGCGCCGAGAGTTAAAGGTGCGCGAATGACTTTGATACTTAAGCGATCAAGCATGGCTTGTCTCCCATGGCCAGGTTAATACAGCGCTGCCTGCGGGTACATCTTGCTTATCGTGTGTCACCATCAAAGCAGGGATGTTGGCTTGTTTCAGTTGTTCAAACACCCAATCCCTAAACTGTATACGTAGATCTTTGTCCAATTTGCTAAACGGTTCATCAAGCAGGGCAACTTTAGGTTTGGCTAACAGCATTCGTATTAATGAGATTCTCGCTCGTTGGCCGCCAGAGATTTGGTCTGGGAAAGAGTTGGCTAAATTGGCTAATGAAATATGAGTGAGTGCCTGTATCGCCTGCTCTTTTCGGTGGTGGCCTTTTATTGAATTGGGCAGGGCAAAAGCGAGGTTTTCCCATACAGATAGGTGAGGGAAAAGCAAATCATCTTGGAATAATATCCCCACTTCTCGTTGATGAGCTGGGAGTGAATTTAAGGTTACTCCCTCTAAAGTTAACGTGCCTGAATAGTCAAACTCATTGGACAAATGACCGGCTATTACATCGAGTAAGGTTGATTTTCCACAGCCGCTTGGTCCCATTAAGGTCAGAATTTCTCCCTTGCCTATTTGCATATTAAGCGAAGAAAAGAGTAACTCACCTTGGGATTTACGGATGGTGAGGTTTTCGAGACAGAGACTCATTCGGTAATAAACCTTTTAGTGTGATTCGGCGATACTTTATTTGTAATCGACTGATAAATATTGATAAAGAAAAGAATAGTAGCGGCAAAATAGCTTGCCAAATGGCATAGATAGCCGTCACTCTGCGGTCGAATCCACTCGACAATGCAACTGCTTCGGTAGTCACAGTACTGATGCGCCCTGCACCTAGCATCAAGGTGGGTAAATATTGCGCAAGACTTACGCTAATACCAACAGCCCAAGCAAAAACAATAGCAGGTAGTAGTATCGGTATTTTTATTCTCATCCAAGTTTGTAGCGGTGTTTTACCTAGACTTAATGCGACCTTGGTGAGCCCGTTGTCAAAGCTTCTCCAAGGGCCGTCAAGCGATAGATAGACAAAAGGAAAAGCAAAAAAAACATGAGCCCAAATGACCCAAAAGAAATAAGCATCACTTTTCAAATAAAGCGCTACAACTTGTAGCCCGAATAAAACTGACAATTGTGGTATTAGCATCGGGATTGCAATGATATAACCTGGGATCTGCCACTGGTATTTGCATCGATATTCATGAGCAATGAGGGCAAAAATCAGTGCAGTTGAGGAGGCGATAATCGCAATGACCACACTTTGGTTTACCGTGCTTAAGATACTGTGCCACTCTAATTGCCAGAATCGGTCGCTGTAATGGCTTGGCAGTAAATCAGGGAAACGCCAACGTTGAGCAAAGCTCCAAATGACCATCAGTGGCACCATCAAAAGGGTCAGAGAAATAATACCAATGAACAATGTTTTACCGGGTAACATTACCCCATAACGGCCTGAATATTGCCAATGTCTCCACAATTTGGTGACCGTCCACTCAACTCCACGAGCAAAGACAATCAATGCTGAAGCAATGGCAAATAGCACCATCGCTCCGGCGGCAGCGCGTGGTAATAGTGTTAGGTCGGGGTCACTAAACCATTGCCACACTAATACGGCAAATGTGGGGGGATTGGTGGGGCCAAGAATTAAAGCAACGTCGACTACTGACAGACTATAAGCGATTACTGCGAGCATCGGAAAACGGAGTTTTACCAGCCACTGGGGGAAAATACATTTCCACCACATTTGCGCTTGGCTATAGCCTAAAGATGCACTCACTTTTTCAATGTGATCGATCTTGAGTTGGGAAAGAATTGAAATGCTCATTAGCAGTAGAAAAGGGACTTCCTTTAGCGCAAGCATCACTATCAAGCCCACTGCATATGGATCTTTTATAAACAGTGCAAGGTCATCTACATTGTACGAGTTTGGCTCAAAGCCGAACAGACCGTGTAAGGCACGAACCCCCATACCCGTCGGTGCAAACAGGAATGCAAAACCAATCGCGAAAGCGACATGCGGCGTTGCAAGTAGTGGCGAAAGAGAGAGTTCTACTTTACGCCAGAATTTACTTCCCCAGCTCGCCTGTAAAATGGCAAAACTGATTAAGCAGGCGATATAGCTGCTAGCAATTGCTGAGTAAACAGTGAGCCCAATAGAGCGCCATACCCCTTGCCAATCAAAGACCATGGCAAATCCACCGAGTGATAAGTGATGCAGGCCAATCGGTGGTATATAACCGAATGAAGAGGCCACGACACCCAGTAAACCGGGGATCGTGGGGATGATACAAACAAAAATGATGACTAGATAGAGGGCTCTTAACATCTACTTTAGCTTCCGTAGCGTTTAAGCCACTCTTTTTCTAGCGCTGATTGCCAACTAGGATGTGGCTCTCCCACGGACTTGAACTGTTTGGTGTTTTTCGCACTGCCGGTTAAATACTGGCTACTTAATACCGACGGGTCGCCCCATACCTCGAGATCTCCTTTGCGAGATTGTGCTTCAGGGCTTAGCAGAAAGTTAATCGCCACTTGTGCGCCTGCATTAGCGGTCGCATTCCAAGGTATGGCTAAGAAGTGAATGTTGGAAAGTGCACCATACTCCATCGCATAAACTTTGGTTGTATCCGCTAATGTGCCATTGGCTTGAGCTGAGAAAACCGCATTTGGATTGAAAGTAATCGCAAGGTCAAGTTGGCCGTCATCCAGTAATTGAACGGTTTCAGAAGTACCAGCTGGAAATTGCTGACCGCCACGCCATGCGACTTTATGGAATTGATCAAGGTAATTCCACAGTGGTTGAGTGATAACGTCAAAGTCACTTTGTGTAACTGGTTTGGCTAATGCCGCGTCATTATCTGTCAGTTCAATAAGCAGCGATTTTAAAAAACTAGTACCGTGAAATTCTGGTGGACGAGGGTAGCTTAAGCGATTGGGGAACGCTTGGGCGTAACTGAGCATTTCGGCAAAAGAATGCGGAGGATTATTAAGCGTGGCGGAGTCATGAATAAACACCAGTTGTCCTACACCCCAAGGAGCTTCTAGCCCTTCTGTTGGCTCAGAAAAATCGTTGTCTATGGGCAGTGTTTTATCAACATATTTCCAGTTAGGGAGCTTTTGTACGAAAGGACCAAATAATAGGTTGTTATCCTTCATGGATTTGAAGTTTTCACCGTTAATCCAAACCATGTCGACACTGCCATCGTTATCTTTCTTTGTTGCTTTTTCGGCAATCAGTCGTGTTGTCGTTTCGGCGATATCAGTCACTTTTACGTGCTTGAGAGTTACTCCATATTGTTGTTGAAGTTCTTTATCAGCCCATTGTAAATAACGATTGATTTCTTGACTGCCACCCCAAGCATGAAAATAAACGGTCTGTCCCTTTGCTTGCTGTTCAATTTGTTTCCATTCTTCGGCATGCGCCTTGACGCTAAAAGCTAATACGGTAATTCCTATTGTGCTGAGTAGCTTGTTCATAAAGTCATCCATCTATCGTTATCAATAAGTTAAGGTGCTAAACATAGTAAAAGCATAGCCTTTAACTCACGTCCATTATCGAGTTTTTTTGATAATAGTTTCAATTAATTACTATTATTGTGACACAAAATATTTGTTCTTTTCGTACAGACCGGATTATGACGAGAAAACTTTCTTAAGAGTGTGATTTTTCTGAGTAGTGTTTTTAACCGCTAAAAAATTGTCGAGTATAAAGTTGAACGCATTATATTTTGTCGTGATTTGGTAATGGCAATAATTGTAAGAAGTAGGGAGCAGTGGTTTTAATGCTGAGGTAGGGGAATTCATTTTCACGCCATTAGTATCATGAACTATGCATATTGATCTATTTAGTTATTTGCTGTTCGTATCGACAATTTTGCGCGAATAAATTCACTATGGTCAACATACAGTAGCTCTGCGGTTTTGCGGATTACTGCATCTTCTAATGGATCAATTTCACCGTCAGCATTAGCAACTTCCCACATGGCTTTTATTAACTCATAGCGAGTTTCTTGGGTGAGTTCACGTAGCTGCGAGGTGAAGTCATAAAGGGAAGCGGATTGTTTGACGGTTTCTTTAGCCTGTTGGAGTAGAGCCGTTGTTTGCTCATCATCTAAATTTAATAGCCGCTTGGTAAGCTTGAAAGTCGCTTCACTTTCTTTTGGATCGATTTGGTGATCAGCGCCAGCGACTTCTTTCAGTAAGCAAGTGATGGCAAGGTTAGGATTTGTAGTCGTTCTTTTTCCTAAATCTTGTCCATCTAGAAGTTGTTTAAAAAGCGACGTAATGGCATTGAACATAGTAAAGCCCTTGATTAAATCTTTTCTTTACAACATTAAATAGTGGCGTTGAAACAATAATGCAAGGTTAAAGTAGTAATACAAGTAAGAAGCCTAAACGTTTTTGCTTTGAAATATTGTTTGGTCAATACCTGTCATTGGGATCTGGTGGGACACTTGGGTCTTCAAGTATTTCGATAACTTCTGAACTAGAATACTCATGGCCCATGAGAAAAAGCGCTAACATGGCGTCGGCTTTTGACTTGTTATCCGCTTTTTCAGCGAGGATTTGCTCAAAACGTTGACGAATCATTGTAATTTCATGCTCAACAAAACCTCGAGCCTCATTTTCTCCTTCTCCCTCTTCGGGGGCGTTATCGAACTCTAAAAATAACAAGTTGTTATCCAACTGAGTATCGATTAACCGTTCGGGCAGCCACACTTCGCCCATCACCAATTCTGGGTCTACGTTTTCAGGTAGAGAGTCTAAAATTTTTCTTAGTTCAGATGCTTTCACAATTCAGTCATTTAAGAGATCATAGCCACTATTGTAACGGCCATCTTAATATAAACATAAGGGATCCTGAGTTGATTGCTTAATATTTAAGTCATTAATGCAGAATTTCGTGAGAAAAGTAGTGATGAGAATTTATTTTACCCCAAAAAAATGGTCGGTTTTACTGGCTATGCTGATGTCATTTCATGTTAAAGCAGAAGCAGAACAAGAATGGGGTATTGCTGCAATGTACCGCTCGGCATCTATTCCGTTTCATACCATTACAGGTGACTCGTCTGTAAGTACGTTTGTTCCTATGATGTATTTTAAAAACGACTATGTGTATATCGATGGCTTGGAAGGTGGAGCGTATTTATACAGTAATGACCAATCACCTTACAAAATAAGTGCTTTAACTCGATTACGCTTTGTTGATGTACCACAGTCGGCACAAAATGCGCTAGAAGGTGATTCTGCGGATTTTGGCTTCCAACTCCGGTATCAATTTGATGAGACATGGCATGTAGATGTTGAGTTAATGAGTGATGATCAGTTTCGTTTTCATTCAAACTTACGAGCTACCGCTGAATTTGATTTCGGTGATTGGGAGCTAACACCGAGTGCAAATCTTCGATATAAAGCTGCAGATTTCAATAGTTCTTACTATTCATTTGGCCAGTTAGGCGGTGAAAATATTGGCGCTGGCGTTGATCTGAAAGTGGGCGTAGATGTTCGTTACCATGTCATTTCAAATTTATATCTATTAGGGTCAACCAGCGTCACTAGGTTAGATGATAATGCCTACAATAGTTCAGCGGTTGGTGACAGATACCAAGGTGAGTTCTTTGTAGGATTTGGGTTTTTCAATGATAAATCGAAAGCACCAAAAAGTGATCTAACAAATCACCGCTATTTACGCGTCGCTCATGGGTGGGGAACACCATCAAATATTGGCGAAATTTTTAAATTTCAAACAGAAAAAGATCCGTACAATAACCAGATGACGTCGATTTTTTACGGTCATCCACTCACCGATGAACTGTTTGGTTTACCAATAGATATTTATTTTACTCCAGGTGTCGCTCATCACTGGTCATCACAAGTTCAATCGTCAAGTTCTGAATTTATTGCAGCAATCAAGGCTTACTATACATTCAATTGGCCAACTCAGTGGCGATTTGGTTTTGCAGAAGGTATGTCTTATATCGACAACATCACCTACATTGAGCAATCAGAGATGGAAAAGAAAGGGTATACGCCGAGTCATTTGCTCAACTATCTCGATTTTTCTTTTGATGTGAATATGGGGGATTTATTTGACAGCAGTGACTTCAAGCACGTCTGGTTTGGTTATTCTTTACATCACCGTTCTGCGATTTTTGAGAAATCTTCTCAATTTGGGCGCATAAAAGGTGGCAGTAACTACAACACCATTTATATACAGGTTGATTTCTAATGATAAAAGACGGCCACCAATTGGAGGCCATCTTTTTTAAACCAAACTTGTTTAACCAAATCCAGATTATAGCAATGCATAGCGCTCTATAAAATTATTACAGAGTAATTGCTTCCAGTTGCGATGTAGCACTTTTAATGCCATTCGCTGCATTCTCTTCGCCCATGTTCATGCCCTCAGCGAAGACAAATTCAACATCTGTAATACCGATAAAGCCAAGGATAGTTTTTAAGTATGGGGTCACATTGTCTGTGGCTGAATCTTTATGGATACCACCACGAGAGGTGATCACAATTGCTTTTTTACCTTGAATTAAGCCTTGAACGCCTGACTCAGTGTATCGGAATGTGACACCCGCGCGAGCAATCAAATCGAACCAGTTTTTTAGTTGTGTTGGAATCGTGAAGTTATACATAGGTGCAGCAATCACTAACGTATCCGTAGCTTTAAGTTCATCAATCAGTTGGTTAGATATGGATACGACTTTTTGCTGTTCATCAGACCGATCTTCTGTTGAACGTAGTGCCGTTGCTACAGCGAAATCCAATACAGGGAGAGGATTTGCTGCTAAATCACGAAGTGTGACTTGTTGTGGCTCAAATTTCGCTAAATAGGTGTCAAGCAGTTTGCTTGACTGAGAGTGATCACCAAGAATGCTAGATTTAAGAGCAAGAACGCGAGACATAATGTATTTCCTATAGGGTATCAATAACTGGATGAATACATCGTAGTCGATTTGAATTGTTAGATAAGTTGTCTGAATTGGTCAAGTCATTCTAAAAAATTGAATAAGGATAATATCATCGCACTGGCAAGGATTATGGTACAATCCGCGCAGTTTTGTGTAATGAAAAGAATAGGAAACGCTTTGACCTCGTCACAGCCAAATCAAGAAAAACAGACCGCCGTCAAAACCAATAGTGCGGCGTCACTGCGCAATGCATTAAGCGAATGCATGATGCGAGATAGGTTTCGTTTTAGCAAACGTATTACTGGTGCAAGTAAAATCAAAAATGAAAAAGCCAGAAACGCCGTCTTTGATGAAATCGCTTTAGATATCGCTCAATCAATGATGGTTGCTCAGCAGCGCATTCAACATCGTGTGAAAATTGACTATCCAGATTTGCTTCCAGTGAGTCAAAAGCGTGATGATATCGCGCAGGCGATCGCTGAAAACCAGGTAGTCATTGTTGCCGGTGAAACTGGGTCGGGGAAAACGACGCAGTTACCTAAGATATGCGCTGAACTTGGGCGTGGTAAATATGGTTTGATTGGTCATACACAGCCACGTCGTCTTGCGGCTCGTTCTGTTGCAAATCGTATTGCTGAAGAGATGGAAACCGAGTTAGGCGATTTTGTCGGCTATAAAGTTCGTTTTAACGATCAAATCTCCGACAACACTCAGATCAAGTTGATGACGGACGGTATCTTACTGGCTGAAATTCAACATGACCGCTTTTTGAATCAATATGACACCATCATTATCGATGAAGCGCATGAACGTAGCCTCAATATCGATTTTATTTTGGGTTATCTCAAAGAGTTGCTGCCACGTCGACCAGACCTAAAAGTGGTGATCACTTCTGCGACGATTGATCCTCAACGTTTTTCAAACCACTTTAGTGGCGCGCCGATTATCGAAGTCTCTGGGCGCACTTACCCTGTTGATACGCGCTACCGACCTCTATTTGGTGAGGATGATGCCGATCGCGATCAACTCGAAGGTATTTTTGAAGCGGTAGATGAACTTTGTGCAGAAGGTCTTGGCGATATACTGATCTTCATGAATGGTGAGCGTGAAATTCGTGATACCGCTGAAGCCTTGGGTAAGCGTAACTTACGTGATACCGAGATCGTGCCGCTTTACGCTCGTTTGTCAGCTGGCGAGCAAAATAAAATTTTCCAACCTCATGCAGGTCGACGCATTGTACTCGCCACGAACGTAGCAGAAACGTCCTTGACCGTACCGGGTATCAAGTATGTGATTGACCCAGGTACTGCACGTATTAGCCGATACAGTTATCGCACCAAAGTGCAACGTTTACCTATCGAGCCGATTTCACAAGCGAGTGCAAATCAGCGTAAGGGGCGTTGTGGACGTGTCGAAGAAGGTATTTGTATTCGTTTGTATTCGGAAGAGGATTTCCTGTCTCGTCCAGAATTTACCGATCCAGAAATTCTTCGCACTAACTTAGCATCTGTTATTTTGCAAATGACAGCACTAGGACTTGGGGATATTGAAGCGTTTCCCTTTGTTGAAGCACCAGATAAGCGAAATATTTTAGATGGTGTGCGACTACTGGAAGAATTAGGGGCCATTGTTCCTGATTCAAAGAAAAAAGATCAAGATGCTAAAAAACGCTTAACCGATATGGGGCGAAAATTGGCGCGTTTACCTATCGACCCGCGTTTGGCTCGTATGGTTCTGGAGTCGACGCGTTTTGGTTGTGTAAAAGAGTTAATGGTGATTGCCTCTGCACTGTCGATTCAAGATCCGCGGGAAAGACCATCCGATAAGCAGCAATCTTCTGATGATAAACATCGCCGCTTCTTTCATGAAGAGTCCGATTTTCTCACCTTGGTCAACTTGTGGGATTACATTCAAAAACAGCAGAAAGCGCTCACTGGGAATCAATTCCGCAAACAGTGTAAACAAGACTACCTAAACTATTTACGTGTACGTGAATGGCAAGATGTCTATTTCCAAATCCATCAGTCAATGCGCGAAATGGATTACAAACTCAACGCTGAACCGGCTAATTACCAATGTGTTCATAGTGCGATTTTGGTAGGTTTGCTGTCCCATATCGGTATTAAAGATCAAGAAAAACACGAATATCAAGGTGCACGTAACGCACGTTTTAATATCTTTCCTGCATCGGGTTTATTTAAAAAACAACCCAAGTGGATCATGGTGGCTGAGCTAGTAGAAACCTCCAAGCTATGGGGGCGTATCGCCGCTAAAATCCAGCCAGAATGGATTGAGCCCCTAGCCAAGCACTTGATTAAACGTACTTACAGCGAACCG
Organism: Vibrio sp. 1180_3; assembly: GCF_029478545.1. NCBI lineage: Bacteria > Pseudomonadati > Pseudomonadota > Gammaproteobacteria > Vibrionales > Vibrionaceae > Vibrio > Vibrio sp. 1180_3. The sequence continues at coordinate 10,273 of NZ_SJFM01000012.1, read as the reverse complement.
CATTGGTCGAAAAAGCAAGCTGCTGTCATGGCTTACGAAAAAGTGATGCTCTACGGTGTACCGATTGTTCCGAAGCGTTTAGTCAATTACAGCTCGATAGATGAACCTCTATGCCGTGAAATATTTATTCGCAGTGCGTTGGTCGAAGGTGATTGGGAAACAAAACACGCATTCTTCAAGCAAAATCGCAAGTTGCTGCTTGAAGTAGAAGAGCTAGAACACAAGTCACGTCGCCGCGATATTTTGGTCGATGACGAAGAACTGTTTGAGTTTTACGATCAACGGGTTGGAACTGATGTCGTCTCTGGTCGTCATTTTGATGCATGGTGGAAAAAGGCGAGTAAAGAGACTCCGGAGTTGCTCAACTTTGAAAAAGAGATGCTATTCAAAGGTGATGCCAGCCATGTTACAGATTTAGATTATCCAAACTTTTGGCATCAGAATGGGATAAAGCTAAAAATAAGTTACCAGTTTGAACCTGGTATTGATAGTGACGGTGTCACTATTCACTTGCCATTACCAATATTAAACCAGATTGAACCGGCAGGGTTTGATTGGCAGATCCCGGGTTTACGCCATGAGCTGGTGGTGAGTTTGATCAAATCACTACCAAAAACGGTTCGTAAAAACTTTGTGCCAGCGCCTAATTATGCCGATGCCTTTTTAGCCCGTGTAACCCCTATGGAATTGCCGTTGTTGGATGCAATGGAAAAAGAGCTACGCCGCATGACTGGTGTTGAAGTCAAGCGTGAAGATTGGAATTTAGACCAAGTGCCTGATCATTTGAAGGTCACTTTCCGAGCTGTCGATCATCGAAACCGTAAGCTCAAAGAACATAAAGACTTACACGAATTGAAAGAAAGTTTGAAAGAAAAGGTTCAAGAGACACTTTCTCAAGTTGCCGATGATGATATTGAACAGCAAGGTTTGCATACTTGGAGCTTCGGTGAGTTGCCAAAAGTGTATCAACAAAAACGAGGTGGGTTTGAAGTCAAAGCCTACCCAGCCTTAGTTGATGCAAAAGATAGTGTGGAAATTAAGCTCTTTGAAACGGAACAAGAGCAAATCAGTGCAATGAAAGCAGGACAAAGACGTTTGATCTTGCTTAACGTCCCATCACCGATTAAATATTTACACGCGAATTTGCCCAATAAATCTAAACTGGGCCTATATTTTAATCCTTATGGCAAAGTTTTAGATTTGATTGATGACTGCATTGCATGTGGTATTGATAAATTATTAGAAGAGCGGGGCGGTTTAGTCTGGCAACCCGAAGAATTTGAAGCGCTAAAAGAGTATGTGCGTGCGGAATTGGGCGATACTGTAGTGAATATTGCTCAACAAGTTGAAACGATTCTGACAACGGCCTTCAACATTAACAAAAAGTTAAAAGGCAAAATCGATTTTACAATGGCGTTTGCTTTGTCTGACATAAAAGCACAAATCGAAGGGCTTCTTTTCAAAGGATTTGCCACTGAATGTGGTTGGAAACGTTTGCCTGATATTTTGCGATATTTACGTGCTGTAGAGCGACGGATGGAAAAATTGCCAGTTGATCCGAATAAAGATCGTCTGCACATGCTGAAAATTGAGTCAGTGCTCAATGATTACAAAGAACTACTCAACAAGATCCCACGTGGCATAGCAGTACCAGAAAACGTTAAAGAGATCCGTTGGATGATAGAAGAATTACGCGTCAGTTTGTTTGCTCAACAACTCGGAACACCTTATCCAGTTTCTGATAAGCGAATTAAGAACGCGATTGATGCCTGTTAGGTATAAAATTTGCATCAGATAAATGTATCCACTGTAATTTGACGCTATGTGGCAATGGAGTGCCGGTTTGACTCCGTTGCCAAACAATATAAAAAGGTTAATTATGAAAAAGACTTTACTAGCTCTTGCTCTGATTGGGGCATCTTCAACGGCTTTTGCTGATTCTTGGATCTACGGTGGCGCTTCTGTTGGCCAATCGGATTTAGACAGCGAAACTTCAACCTCATATAACATTCATGTAGGGACTGGTATTTTACCTTTCATTGGTATTGAAGGCGGCTACACTGATCACGGTAAATTTGAATATACGGGCGGTGACCTGAAAGCATCTTCAGTTTATTTTGCTGTTAAACCAAGCATAAACTTTGGTCCTCTGCAAATTTACGCAAAAGGTGGTATTCACTCTTGGGATCTTACTGACAGTCGTGCAGCGTTCTCTGATGATGATGGCTTTGATTTTATGTACGGTGTGGGTGCGGACTACGCAGCATTTGGCCCAATCTCTCTTGGTGCTAACTACATCAACTATGTAATGGATAAAAGAGACGTAGGCACTTTGTCTTTCACAGTATCGTTCAATTTCCTTTAAGTGTCGTTAACCTAAGCTATTAGGTGATAGTCAAAACGCCAGTACTCAACGACTGGCGTTTTTGCTTTTCTAAACTAAGCGAATAAGCGAGCTTTGGGGAAATGGTGGCAGCTTTTTCTATATCTGGCGCTTTATCAATAATCTCAAGGGATTTAATGAACTCTTAAACTTATTTAGTCAAGGTTTTCAAAAAAATCGCTCTCTAAGTTTTCACCTTTATCATTTACCAGCGGAACGATAATATCTTCTTGCCCACTACGTAAAAAAATTAGTGATTGGTATGACTCATAGGTCATATTAACTTCGACAGCATTATCTACTGAGGCATCGGTAATTGAGAATGAAACTTCCATTTGTAGCGTATTCACAGTAGTCCTACTTTAGTCGTATTTTTTGTGCGCATAGTTATGAAAGTGCTAGAAGTGGCTCTGATTGGTTTGTATTTGATCAAATTTGCCTAATCAAATTGAACCTTACTATTTGTTAACAGACCTTAATGACTATTTGCGGGTCTCAGACCATGCAGTGGCCTTGTTGCGCCCTGCGTCTTTTGACTCATATAAAGCTTTATCCGCTCTTGCTATGACATCATCAATACTTTTATCGCTGTCATTGACTTCAGCAACACCCAAGCTGATGGTGATTCTCTGAGGTGACGAAAATTGATGTGACTCGACTTGTTTGCGAAGCAATTCGGCGACCTTAAGTGCGCTGCTTTCGGGAGTGCTAGGGAGTAACACAATAAACTCTTCTCCACCCCAACGAGCAAACGTGTCGGAATGCCTGACTTTTGAAGCGATAAGTTCGCTGAGCTCTTTTAGATACGCATCACCGATGTTATGGCCCAGACTATCGTTGATTCGCTTAAAATGGTCAATATCGAACAGAACCACACTAAAGGTGCCACTAGACTCCCTATATTTGACGAACTCAAACGTTAAGTTCTCGGTAAACTTGTTGCGATTAAACAGCTTAGTCAAAAAATCAGTGTTGGAAAGATACATCAACTTTTTCTTGTACACGTGCTCTGAGTATATATTCCACGCATAAATCATGGATACAAGTATAACCAAAAGTGCGTACATCAGAAATGTGTTACGCAGCCCCCCTACCGCAGTATCTTCAGAGCTGGTAATCAAGTAAGCCACATGTTGATTTTTGAAGTTCTGGAATGAGATAAAACTCATTGCATAATCTCTGTTAGACACCGTTATCACCTGAGAGAAGGTCTTTTCAAGTTCAATCAGTGGGCTCAACTCTGCGCCAAGGCTCTCAACATTTTTGAGTAAATCCCTATACTTAATATTGGCAAGATTCTGTTCAAATACCGCTTTGTCATAGTAGTAATCTTCAGATAGTAAGGTCGGAATATAGTTGCCTTTCATGTCCTCGAATAGCTTGGCATCCACTGTAGATTTATTGATCACAAAGTAAAAATCGTCATGTGGATAAAGTTCGAACAGAAGCTCAAGGATGCTTCCCATAGACAAAGAGGCTTCAACACTTCCCAAAGGCTGTTGTTCAAAAGTAAGCGGGTAGACAAATCGATAACCGTTGAACACTTTACCTTCTTCAAAACCTTCAATGATTTGCTGTTGTGTATTGGCAAGTCTCACTGATTCACGAACAGAAAATAAGTTATCACCATACTTTTCAGGTTTGTGTACTCTTAAGAAACTATCACCATTGGCAAAATGAAAGTGCAATTGACGAAAGTTATGGCCCTTCAATAGATCGTAATTTGGTTTCAGAAGTTGATATATTTTTTGTCGACTCGCATCCCTGATTGGGCCTGGGGATTCTACCGCCTGTTTAAAAAGCGTCATCACCTGTGTATCCTGCGATATTTGCTGGTATACGTAATGAGAAAATTTCTTAAAAACACCCAAACTGGCTTCGATTTTCGATTGCATAACGGCCGAGTAATTGTCCAGTATGCGAACTTTTTGTACATGGTATTCGCGAGTTAGCATCATGAACGAAATGATGTTCAAAATAATCAACAATACGATATGAATTGACAATTTAGATCCAATGACGTTTTTCAAATTACTTGTCGATATCAAAGCATTGCCTGTTTTCATAAGGTGGTGGTATCAATAAGGTTAGTTGAAAATCGATCTTATAACTACAAGATTATCAATTAAAAATATCGGAAGTAACACCTACCTTTCTAGCTAAAAAAATTACTTGTTATCGCGAAAATAGGACTTCAGTTACTCGTTATATTGTGACTTACTACAGCCAGCTAAGACCCCAGCCATCAATACTATGGTGGAGGGGTTATCAATAAGTGGCTTTAAAATGGTATTGATTAATTTTACTTCAAAGGGCTACTGATGGTTTGCACTTTGTCAAAGTACTAGTCATGTAGGGTAGCCCTCAGTGTGAAGCGACGCAATATTACCTGTGTTGGAGCCTCTATAGCTATATCACAAATAACGGCTTCGAAGGTGGTTTTGGAAATGTAGAGGGTTTAGAGTTTCCCTTGTTGCCTGAGTGACTAGCTCATCGGTAGTTAGCAAGCTTCCTTTACTCCAAATGTTATCTGATAACCAAGTGAAGATTGGGGTTAAGTCACCACTTTGAATCGCGCTATCCACATCGACGGTCTGTCTTATTGCTGCCATAAATTGAGCGGCATACATAGCGCCTAATGTATAGCTGGGGAAGTACCCAAAGCTCCCATCTGGTTAATGAACACTGATATCTATTTTTTAGTTAAAAATCGAGGTTGAAATTGGTCGGATAATAAGAAAACCGTTACATAATCCTTTGAAATATTTGTGTTATCCTATAGTTAAATTTTGCTTGATAGTGTATTTAGGCAAATAAGTTGAGGCAGAAATGCATGGATGAACTCAGAGCTATAGATAACAAAATCGCAGCGCTTAAAGCAGAGTTAGCGCAACTTGAGGCTAAGCGGTTGAATTTAATTGTTTCAGAAGAATCTGTGTCTACCGCATTTAGCAATACAATGTCTCCAGAACAAAAAGTCGAGCTATTTCGACGTTACTTCCGAGGGAACACTAGTTGTTATGCAGTGCGCTGGCAAAACAAACAAGGGCGTTCAGGATACTCGATAGCATGTAACAATGAATGGCAACAGGGGCTATGCAATAAACCGAAAGTCAAATGTTTGGAATGCCCCAACCAATCGTTCAAACCACTGGATGAAAAAGCTCTGTATGATCACTTGTCGGGGAAATCTATTGTTGGCATCTACCCAATGGACAGTGATAGTAACTGCTGGTTTCTTGCTATTGATTTCGATAAAAAGGACTGGAAGAAAGCCTCTCTGGCTTACGCAGAAGCATGTAGACGTAATGGAATAGATTTTTTGCTTGAACGTTCTCGTTCAGGGAATGGTGCGCATGTATGGATTTTCTTTGAAACTAAAGTTGATGCAGCTAGTGCGCGAAAACTAGGATTTATGCTGCTTGATCAGGCTATGCAAATCCACGGAGCGCTGTCATTTGAATCATATGACCGATTGTTTCCTAATCAGGATTTTTTACCTGTAGCAGGAATAGGTAACTTGATTGCTTTACCATTACAAAAAGGTTCAAGAGCGGAGGGAAACTCTGAATTTGTTGATGGAAATTTTTTGTCTTATCAGGATCAATGGCAGATCCTAGCCTCAACAAAAAAATTGACAGTTGATGCTTTGGCTAAGTTGGTATTGTCTCATGAGTCTATTGATCATGATAAGACAGGGTTCACGTTGCCACCTTGGGAGCGAAACTTACCTGCTACTTCTTCTACAATTCTAGGATGCCCAGACAGTATTGAAATCACTCTAGCGAATAGAATTTATTTTCCCATAGAAACATTACCAAATGCTTTGCTTGCCAGATTAAAAAGGTTGGCATCATTTTCAAATCCTAAATTTTTCAAGGCTCAGGGATTACGACTATCAACGAATGGAATATCTAGATACATATCACTGGCAGAAATCGATAGTGGATATCTTGTACTACCGCGAGGCTGTATTGATGATGCTTGTGAAGTATTGGAACAGTCGAATATCAAATTGTTCTTTAACGACAAAAGAAGACCAGGAGGTCGACTCAAAAGTATCCAGTTCAATGGCATATTAAGGAAAGAACAAAAGGTAGCGGTGGATGCCGTTTCTAAATTTGATATCGGTGTTTTACACGCGCCGACAGCGTTTGGGAAGACTGTAACGGCAATAGGACTGCTATGCAAAAGAAAGGTCAACACATTAATTCTCGTTCACAATAAACAACTTGTGGAGCAATGGCAGGAACGACTGAAAACGTTCACTACAGGTGTAGATATTGGTGTACTGACAGGCTTAAAGAAAAAGCCAACGAAGGCAGTTGATGTTGCAACGTATCAAAGTTTACTGAACCGTAGCGATAATACCGTTAACCCTGTTGTGCATGAATATGGACAGGTCATCATAGATGAGTGTCATCATTTGTCAGCACCGCAGTATGAAAAATTATTGGGAGAGATTCACGCAAAATACATACTCGGCATTAGTGCTACTTTGGAACGTAGAGATGGTCACCAACCAATCATTTTCATGCAGGCGGGTAGGATAAGACATACCATTACTCCTAACAGTTCTGTGAAATTTGTCCAATCCCTTCAAAAGAAGGAGGTTCTCTTTGAACCTCCACTTCAATTGGTAACTCAAGAACCTCGACCACATATCGCTGATGTATATCGATGGCTGATTGAGAACGAAATGAGAAATCAGTTAATCATCAATGATATCGAAGACGAAGTGAAGCAAGAACGTGTTCCTATTGTTCTGACAGAGCGTAGAGAGCATGCAAAAATTCTTAGTGACATGTTGACTCTAAGATCAATCCAAAATGAGGTGCTCATTGGTGCAATGAAAAAGAAAGACCGAGAAGAGGTCAATGAAAAGCTGGCGACCACACAGGTATTGGTAGCGACTGGACGTTTTATTGGGGAAGGATTTGATTTGCCACGACTTGATACGTTAGTCCTTGCTCTACCTGTTTCCTGGAAAGGAGCACTTGTTCAGTATGTTGGAAGGATACAGAGGGAGTATGATGGAAAGGCGGAAACCCGTGTTATTGATTATGTTGATATGAAAATTCCAATGTTGTCGCGTATGTATTCGAGGCGGAGTCGAGGATACAAAGCATTAGGCTTTTCAGAATCTGAGTCACATAAGCCGGAGAACCTTCTTTTATGAATAGATATGAATTTTATTCATCGGAAACACGGTACGAGGTTGGCTCAAAGGGTAAGGTGTTGGCAAATAAGCTCGCTATAACAAATTCTGAAGAAATGGATGATGTTGAAGCAATTTTGTTAGCTAAATTGTATGAAAAGATTTTTGTGGGAAACAATGTTGAGCTAACGCTGACTTTTACTGGTATTGCAGATTGGCATAGGCAGTGGTTGGGTAACGTCTATGAATGGGCAGGGATGGTCAGAAACGTGGATATGGGTAAAGGAGGATTCCAATTTACATCTCCACTCCAGATCGGAAGATGTATTGATCTGTTTGAACAGGATTATTTGTCAAAATTCTCAAGTATCCCAGATATGGACAAGGAAGAGTTTGTGTCTTACCTGGCTAGGAGTCATATTGAACTTATCTTGATCCATCCATTTAGAGAAGGAAATGGTAGAATAAGCCGACTACTTATTGACGTGATGTGCAACAAGGCTGGGTTAGGGCTATTAGATTACAGTTTGTGGGACAAACACAAAGAATTCTACATCGCTTCTATTCAAGCTGGTGTGGCGCATGAATTTCAGCATATGGAAAGACTGGTTAGAGACACCATTAGCTAGCTAATGATAAGGAGCTATACTTTCGTTTGTTTGCTTTTAGACGCCGTTCAATATTTTGAACAGAAGATCCTGTCTCAATTGCAGTCGAGCTTGCAACTGCACGAAAAATCATCTTTTGAGTGATTTTCTTTTTTTCTATCTTCATAATTCTTCTGCTAGAAGTAATACCATATAGTATTGATGTTACATTACGTACTACTATTTTTCAATCGACAAAATCTTGAAAGGGCACCGTATTATTCTCATCTAAAAGGCCTTGAATAGAAAGATATGAGCTACTTCAGAGTAGCCCGTATATAAATAACCGAACTAGAGGTAACGATTTTTTAAGTGGGTCTGAAAATGAACTGGATTCAGTGTTTCCCCTGTTGCCGCCTTAACCAGTTCATCAGTTGTGAGCAAACTACCTTTACTCCAGATATTCTCAGATAACCAACTGAAAATAGGTGTTAAATCGCCACTGCGAATAACCGTATCCACATCCACCGTTTTCTTCATTGCTGCCATAAATTGAGCTGCATACATGGCGCCCAATGTGTAGCTAGGGAAATAGCCGTAGCTCCCATCAGTCCAGTGAATGTCCTGCATACAGCCGTTTTTATAATTATCTTTAGTCGATAGCCCTAGATACGCCTGCATTTTTTGATCCCATAGATCAGGAATATCAGTATGTTGAATTTTACCATTCATCAAATCACGTTCAATTTCATAGCGTAGAATGACATGAGCAGGGTAGGTAAGTTCATCAGCATCAACGCGAATAAAGTCTTTCTCTACACGAGTGTAAATTTTTTGGAAATTATTAAGTTCAAATACATTTGCTTCATTATCAGCGATATGTTTGGCTGAAAGTTTTGCAAGGTGTTCAATAAATGCGTTGCTACGACCAATTTGCATTTCAAAAAACAAAGATTGAGATTCATGTATCCCCATTGAGCGAGCTTCGCCTGCCGGAATCCCAGCAAGGTTTTTAGGCAATCCTTGTTCATAACGAGCGTGGCCAGTTTCATGGACGATACCCATCAAAGATTGTATAAATTCGGCTTCATTATAACGAGTGGTGATGCGAACATCGCTCGGAACACCACCGCAGAAAGGGTGAACACTTTCATCGAGTCGGCCATGTTCAAAGTCAAATTGCAGTAGTTTCATTACTTCCAAACCGAGTGCTTTTTGTTTCTCAGCAGGGTAATGTCCGCTAGGCAAAATGATATGCTCAGACTTTTGCTTATCAATAACTTGATCAATGAGATCAGGTAACCAAGTCTTCACATTAGAGAAAACACGGTCAAGAGATTCGGTATTAATGCCAGGCTCATATATGTCGAGCATAGCATCGTAAGGTGTAAACCCAGTTGCATCCGCGCGAATTTGTGCTTCTTCTTGAGATAGCTTAACCACCTCCGCCCAATTTTTTTCGAAACCGACCCAATCGTTGTTACCACGTTGAGTACGCCATGCATGCTCACATTTAGAACCAGCCAAAGACTTGGCTTGAACTAATGCTTCTGGAAGTACATTTGCTTGTAACCATTGGCGTTTTAGCTCGCGTAATATCGATTTTTGTTCATTATTCAATGCTTCTGTTTCTGCCTGAGCAAACCAATCAGACAACTGGGGTTGAGTTAACAAGCTATGAATATGTACCGATAGCTGTGCCATTGCTTCTGAACGAGCTTGCGCACCTCCTGAAGGCATAACTGCTGCCTGGTCCCAGCCACAAATGGCAGCTAAATGGCTAAAGTGAGATATTTTTTTAGAATGTTGTACTAACTTATCGAATGTATACATGATATTTGCCTTCCGTGACTTAAAAATAAGAGATGAGTGTAGCAATCAATATCACTTCAACCAAGCGTTCAACTTTGTGCTTTCATCGCAATTTTCTACCCCACAAAGCAAAAAGTTGCTTATGCTAGGCAGGTTATTGCTCGATATGTTTTATTTGTCAGTATAACTCATTGAAATTAAACAAACTTAAGGTTGGCATCGACCTTGCTCTATAGGTGATGAATTTGCGCAAAATACATTCATCATTTAAGTAAAGTAAGGAATTTGCAATGCCAACTCCATGTTATATCTCTATCGACGGCGAAACTCAGG
>NZ_SJFM01000129.1:0-1065 GCF_029478545.1 Vibrio sp. 1180_3 | reverse complement strand
TCAAACACTTCCCGAAAAGTGCCACTGGCGAGATAGTTGAGAAGCTGAGATTTGTCCGGTGTGTAGCTAGAAAACCGAAAGCCTTTCCACCCTAAATTCACAGCTTTTCTTAACCCCAGCTAACGCCCAATTAAGGGGTGAGCAACGCTACCACCCAACCTAAGGCATTGTGCCATAAACACTTAACTTGAAGTAGAAGCAAAAATGCCAAGCGTTGGGAATCCCTCTTAAATTGTTTGTTATACGTTCAGTTCCTCGATACTGTAACTGCGCTTTACATTGACTGTAACCTGCCCCCAATGTGATGCTTTGACTCTTTCCTGATGCAGTTCGAATGCTGATTTATCGACAAATTCTTCGTACACATTAAACCTATTTCGGTCATCTGTACTTTGAATCACCTCAAAGACGAGACACCCAATTTCTTGACGAGTGAGTTCAATATGCTTTTCTAACGCTGTAGTCACAACTTCTAGTTCATTCTCGGGAATTTCGATATACCCCGACAAAATAACCTTGCCCATTTTACCACCCTACACATTAACTTTGTATGTTAAGTCCGTGACATTGTCACCAGTCATGCCACGAAAACCCCAACAATGAGGTGGTTGCTCTTTAATTGTGATTTCAATATCTATTGGAGCGATACCAATGTGAGTTTCGATATTCTCGAAAAGAGCCTTAATTAGGGCTTTCTTAGTTTCAATTTCACGCCCTGCCATCATGTTAATCTCGATGACGGTATAGGCATCACTTCTACCCTCTGGGTAATAGAAATCTGATTTGTCTAGGGAGACGATTCTATGAGCACGTTTGCTTTCAGGAAGCCCTAAAACCTGAGTCATAGATGCTTGAATTACATCAGATAATTGAGCTTTGATCGGATTTAAAAGCTCTTTAATTCCATATATGACTACCACCGTTCCTCCTTTGAACGTATAACGCCCAATTAAGTGGTGAACAACGCACTGGCCAAGCCGCTGCATTGCACCGTAAAACACTTTACCTAACGCATAGTAAAACTGCCACGCGTTGAGAATCCACTTGAATTGCTTGTTATGTGAA